>NZ_CP137761.1:1214666-1518333 GCF_033449965.1 Bacillus sp. T3 | reverse complement strand
CAAAGCATCCAATATTAGCATCCAGTGCCATTTTTATTTCATCATCACTTTTATTATTTCCGTGAAAATGGATTTTCTCTGGAGGAAATTCTGCGCGAAGTGCTGTATATAATTCTCCACCTGAGACAACGTCAAGAGATAGACCTTCTTCTTTTGCTAATTGAACCATGGCAACAGTTGAAAAAGCTTTACTTGCATAGGCAACTTGTGCTGGTACATTAAGCAATTCAAAGGTTTTGATAAAACCGCGGGCACGATCCCGGATTAAAGCCACATCATACACATATAATGGTGTTCCGAATCTTTCGGCTAAATCAATGGTGTCTACTCCGCCAATTGCCAAATGACCTTTATCATTTATTTTCGTGGTTCCATGAAAATACATCCTTTTCCCTCCGTTTTGCAAGTTAACTCTATAAGTAAATAGACAGTTTCTACAAGAGATACTGTCTATTTCTGTGGTTATTTTAATTAAACCAACTTTATCATAATTATCTGTCATCTGCAAATCATTTTCTAAGAGTTAGCTGGCTGCTTATGGCGGTTCTTCGGATGGACAATGCTTGGACGAATTTTGTCTCCTGGCACGCTTGTACGAATGATGATTTGCCATGCTGCCTTTGGATTAAATGGCAGAAACGGCCATAGATATGGTGTGTTCAAGGAACGAATTCTAGATAAGAAAAGAAAATAAAGTGTGGCTCCAATTACAAAGCCTGGGGCATGAAAAATGGCAACTGCTACTAATAACATTAGTCTTCCAATTTTATTCGCAATGCTTAATTCATAACTTGGAGTCGTAAACGTTCCAATTGTTGCAAGAGATGCATAAAGGATAACTTCCGGAACAAACAAACCTACATCGATCGCTATTTGACCGATTAATACAGCAGCAATTAACCCCATCGCTGTTGAAAGTGGAGTGGGTGTATGGATTGCGGCTAGCCTTAAAAATTCAAGCCCCACATCGGCAAGAAATAGCTGAACGACAATCGGAATATTTGTATGCTCATTTGGTCCAATAAACGCCAATTTATCCGGCAACAGATGAGGTTCTAGCACAAAAAGAAACCATAATGGCAAAAGAAACAACGAGAGAATGACACCGAGAAATCGCACCCACCTAACAAATGTTCCGACTGCCGGCGATTGCCTGAATTCTTCTGCATGCTGCATATGATGAAAATACGTAGTCGGAGTAATCATGACACTTGGAGAAGTATCAACATATATAAGAACATGTCCTTCTAATAAATGGGTTGCAGCGACATCTGCTCTTTCTGTATACCGTACAAGTGGATATGGATTATATCCTTGCTTAAGTAAAAATTCTTCAACCGCTTTATCCGCCATGGTAAGACCATCTATTTTAATGGCCTGGATTTCTTTTTTTATGATTGAAACAAGATCCGTATCGGCTACATCCTTTATATATGCTACAGCAATATCTGTTTTTGATCGTTCTCCCACTTTTATAATTTCAAAGCGCAACCGTTCATCTCGTATTCTTCTTCTCGTTAATGCTGTATTAACAACAATATTTTCAACAAAGCCATCCCTGGAACCGCGAACAACCTTTTCGGTATCTGGCTCCTGTGGCTGGCGACCAGGATAACTTCGCACATCCACCGTTAAGGCCTGATTTGCTCCTTCTATCACAACAACCATTAACCCAGATAAGACTTGGTCAACCATCTCATCTAACGTTTCAATCGGCTTTACAGATTGATGAACTAGATGATTTTCAACAATTTGGAACATATTCGTTGATAACTTTTCATGTTCATTAATCCGAATGATTTGTTCCATTATCTCGATGATATATTGAGTATCACATAACCCATTGACATAATAGAGATGGACATCTTTTTTAATCACCTTAAGCTTTCTAACTCCTAAATCAAAGCTATCACCTAATCCAATTTTGTCTTTAAAGTATTTCTCAATCTTCTCAAGTGACTCCGGAATTGGCGTCTTCTGCTTTGTATCTTCATGTTTCTTTGCTTCATCCTTTTTCAATATTTCGGTTGCCATAGTATCCACTCCTTTCTAAAATAATGTCTACCGCTTTTTTGGTAATAGGAGACCCTCTTTCGAAATGGTCATGTTGCGCCATTTTTCCAACGTCTCCAATCCCGACAATAATTGGAACATCCAACTGGTCAAGACAATACACGGTGTCACCATTTAATCGGCCAATATCAAGCTCTGGTATTCCATTTTTATCTACACCATAGGGGGTTAGAACACCTTCTCGATCAATACATACATCTACTTTTGTCCATTCTGCCTGTCTCGTCTTTGCAGCAACAGCAATAACGCCTAATACTTCAATATCCTCGTGAGTAGCAACATATTTTAATGCTAATTCACCTGCTCCTTCTCCGACATAGCCGCTATCATCAAACATTACAAAAACGGGATCGTATGGTGCTTTTTTTATTAACTTCACTAACTCTAAACCACTTAAAACAGACGGGTTACCATGGGACATCGTAATACAGCGACCACCAACCTCTGCTGCAACTCCTTCGACTGATTTTCTAGCGTAGTCATCACCATCAGTAATGATAATTACCCGTCGTTTTTCGCTCATCTTTTCTTCCCCTTCTTTAATTCACAAAATAAATCCAATGAAATAATGATCCGAATATTTTTCCTAAAACGATGGCCATCATTAAAATTTGAATCCGATCCTCGATTCCTATCCGTTTCGCTAAAATGGGAAACACATTGAGGACCTCTGTTAATCCTGCTGCGAGCATGCCTACAAATACTCCTTCGGTTAATCCAAGTGGGATCGTAAAAAGAGGAGAGAGACCCATCATAGGTTCCCTAAGGCTAGCTAAAGTACCAACAACTGCACCTAAAACAATCGCCCATTCATACCAATGAATCATTTTCATTGTTTTTGACAATTGGGTCAGTCTTGGAATAATTCCTAATACAGTTAGAAATGCGACAAAACCTGCTCCAACAGCTAAGCCACCAGCCAGACTTAGAAAAGCCATAAAAATAATTTTAATAATCATCGATACTCTTCATGCTTTCTTTGTTCTCATGCATAATGACATATTGATCGATATCCTGCTGGTAATTGAACATCTCTACTTCTAAAGGACTTGGCTCTTCGTTGATTCTTTTTCGAAAAAAATGATTGAAAAAGAGGACCATTCCAAGTCCTAATCCAAACGAATAGGGAATTTGAAAAAGAAGTGGCTTGACTTCCTTTTTCCAGGTAACCATCGTATACAGCTTTTGCTGGACAATCTGCATACTGACATCCTCATGAAAATTCATAATCGTGAGTGCTGCTCCAAAAAATAATAAAAACCAAATGGACAAAAATGCAGGGACTGAGGATTTCCTTCTTTTATAAACAACCTCCACAATGGTTTGTGATGGTCCAATCATTTGAACCTCGAATTCTGGAAAAACATTCGTTACGTTTCGAATGATCGTCATTGCATCAATAATGACAATATTTCGATCTTCATTTTTCACCTGGTAAATCTCCAGCGTTTGCAGATGGTTGTAAACACGCTCCTCAGCAATGATTAATGCAAGATCCTTTAATTGAATAACCTCTTCCTTACGAACCTGACTTCGATTTCGCATGCGAATGTAGATTGTTTTTTCCATCCCATTCACTTCCCAAATACAATAATTTCTTATTGGTAGTATGAGTTTCATGAATTTTTTTCATGAAGTCCAAATTATGGGGTTATAAACAAAAAAAACCGCATGGATTAAATATCCATACGGTCTTTCATTTGCTGGAGGATCTTTTTTTCTAGGCGTGACACTTGAACCTGGGAAATTCCAAGCCGTGATGCCACCTCAGATTGTGTTTGATCCTTATAATATCGTAAGTAAACAATCAATCTTTCTCGGTCATCCAGCTCTAGGATCGCTTCTTTTAAGGCAATTTTATCGAACCACTTTTCTTCATTTCCATCATCGATTTGATCCAATAGCGTAATGGGATCCCCATCATTTTCAAATACCGTTTCATGAATTGATGTCGGTGTTCGACTTGCTTCTTGAGCTAAGATGACATCCTCCGGAGAAATTTCCAAGTAATCCGAAAGCTCACTGACCGTTGGAATTCTTCCTAATGTTTTTGAAAGCTCATCTTTTGCCTTACGAATTTTATTACCCAATTCCTTTAATGATCGACTGACCTTAACTGTTCCATCATCACGAATAAACCTCTGGATCTCCCCGATAATCATCGGAACAGCATAAGTAGAGAATTTGACATCATACGTTAAATCAAATTTATCAACAGACTTTAACAGTCCAATACAGCCAATCTGAAAAAGATCATCTGGTTCATAGCCGCGATTAAGAAAGCGCTGGACAACAGACCATACAAGCCTCAGATTCTTTTCCACGATCAAATCTCGTGCGGTTTGATCACCGGTTTGACTGCGTTTAATAAGTTCTTTCACTTCATGGTCCTTTAGGTAAATTTGCTTACTATTATTTTTTACCTCCACATCCATAGGCAAGACTCCTTAATTGCATAGCATTTTGTTCTGGGATAAATGCTTCTTAAGCGTAACTTGTGTTCCAGTGCCTGTGTGCGAGGAAACCTCTACCTCATCCATGAAGTTTTCCATGATGGTAAAACCCATACCGGACCTTTCCAATTCAGGCTTTGTTGTAAATAGAGGTTGTCGCGCTTCCTCGACATCAGCAATTCCGATTCCCTCATCTTTAATATTCATCTCAACAAAACCATCCTCAAGTGTAACGGAAATATAAACGATTCCCTCTGGGTCATTATTGTAGCCATGAATAATCGCATTCGTTACTGCTTCGGATACCACTGTTTTGATTTCAGTTAATTCGTCCATTGTCGGATCTAGCTGGGCAATAAAGGCTGCCACTGTAACTCTGGCAAAGGATTCATTTTGACTTAATGCACTAAATTGTAGCTCCATTTTATTTTTCATATGTCAGGCAACCCCCAATCTTTGTAAAGCAAATTCTTCAGTCTGCTCTAACCGAATGATCTTAAATAAACCTGACATATCAAATAGTCTCTTGATGCTTGGCGAAATCGCACATACGACCATCTCACCATGGAGCTGTTTAATTTGTTTGTACCTACCTAAAATAACCCCTAGTCCAGAACTATCCATAAATGTCAGCTGTTCAAGGTTCAACACAATGTGGCGAATGTCTTTTTCCTCGATTGCTTTGGATGCAAGTTCACGCAGTTCTTCTGCTGAGTGGTGGTCTAATTCTCCATCTAACCGAATGCATAGTACATCATGCTTTACAACCATATTAATGTTTAGACTCACGATCCAATGCCTCCTTAATTGGTATAGTGAGTCATTTCGCTGTGGATAGAACCTTTTCCTTCTTAAGGGACAAAACTAGTGAGATTTCGCTAAAAGTAGTAGTCATAAATGACCGTTCGACAGTTAATCGCTAATTTTGGAAAACATACCAAATGACCGCTTATACAATTCCCACCACGTTGCTGTTTTTATTGACTCATTCGCTACTAATGGACTTTCCAACATTACTTTACCTTTGCTTATTAGCTGTAGGGTTCCAACCTGATCTCCCTTATTAACCGGCGCTTTGATATGTTTGTTTAGGACTATTTTTTTCTCAACATCTGCAACATTTTCGCCTTTTTTCGTTAGGATTGAAATCGGTTCACTTGTCACAACACCAACTGATTTCTTGTTTCCCTTGCTAACTTTAGCTAAAGCAATCGCTGTATTACGTTTATAGATAGGATGGGTTTTATATTGCGCAAAGGCAAAATCAAGCATTTTCGTTACTTGTGCATTTCGTTCCTTCGATGTTGGCGCTCCAAATACAACAGCAATGACTCGCATGCCATCCTTTTGGGCTGTAGCTGTTAAGCAGTATTTTGCTTCACCTGTGAAACCTGTTTTAAGTCCATCCACTCCAGGATAAAAGCGGACTAATTTATTTGTATTAACAAGCCAAAATTTCTTGTCACTATTTTCTCTTAAATATGCCTCATACGTTCCTGTGAACTTCGTAATATCTTGATATTTTAAAAGTTCCTTCGCCATCATTGCCATATCATGGGCTGTACTATAATGGTCATCCGTTGGAAGACCTGTAGTATTATTAAAATGTGTATTTTTCAACCCTAATTCTTTTGCTTTTTCGTTCATCATATCAACAAACGCTGTCTCAGAACCGGCAATTCGCTCGGCCATTGCCACACTCGCATCATTACCTGAACCAATCGCAATTCCCTTTAACATTTCTTCAGTGGTCATTTCTTCACCTGGTTCAAGGAAGATTTGTGATCCTCCCATTGATGCTGCATATTCACTTGTTCTAATTTTTTCTTTCCAATCGAGCTTCCCTTGATCCAAAGCTTCCATAATCAACAGCATGGTCATGATTTTCGTCATGCTTGCAGGTGGTAATTTTTCATTTCCATTTTTCTCGTATAAAATTGAACCTGTATCACGTTCAATTAAAATGGCAGACCTAGCATTTTCAACCAGCTCTGCCGATTTTGGCTGCGGTTGCTCTTGTGCAGAAACTGACGGAATTACCACTGTTAAACTAAGTAATATTGCTATTACCATTGATAAGTTACGTTTCATAACCATAAACCTCCCATTCTTGATAGGTTTCATTTTTTCCATTAAAACTCTTTTTATACAAATAATTACTATAGAAGGAAATATTTTCTTGATAACAATTGTGCTAGTTTGCATAAAAAAACCCACCAAGACTTTTTTCAGCCTTGGTGGGTTTTGGTTCATTCTGTTATTTGTTCATAAATAAGCGTTGGCGCCTTTACTGGGCTCTGTGATAGCTTGATACTTTGGTAGAGCTTTTCCTTTACGGCATTAACGTTCTCAAAATTGCTGAAGATGGTAACGATTGATTCACCTTCATCAACTTTATCTCCAATTTTCTTACGGAGCACAAGACCGACAGCAAGATCAATTTCTGATTCTTTGGTTGCCCGACCAGCACCGAGGAGCATGGCCGCTGTTCCGACTGCATCAGCCACAATTTCAGCTATATAACCAGCCTCTTTTGCTGGCAATTCAATCGTATAAGCGGCTTGGGGAAGCTTAGCAGGATCATCTACAACCGAGCCATCCCCGCCCTGTGATTCTAAAAACTGCTTGAATTTCGCGAGTGCAGAACCATCTTCAATCGCGGTTTTCAAAAGCTCTCGTGCCTGGTCTAATGATTCAGCTTTTTCAGCAAGATAAACCATATAGCTGCCCAAGGTCAAGCAAAGCTCTGTTAAATCCTCAGGTCCTTCGCCTCGCAGTGTATCGATTGCCTCTTTTACCTCGAGCGCGTTGCCAATCGCATATCCAAGCGGCTGGCTCATATCCGAAATAATCGCCATCGTTTTTCGTCCGACATCGTTCCCGATTCCGACCATTGTTTTTGCAAGCTCTCTAGAATCGTCAAGAGATTTCATAAATGCACCGGCACCGGTTTTTACATCTAGGACGATTGCATCGGCGCCAGCTGCGATTTTTTTACTCATAATCGAGCTTGCGATGAGCGGAATACTGTTAACGGTTGCTGTCACATCGCGCAATGCATACAGCTTTTTATCTGCTGGGGTTAAATTCCCGCTTTGGCCAATGACGGCTAATTTATTTTTATTAACGAGATTGATAAATTCTTCATTTTTAATTTCCACATGGAACCCGGAGACCGCCTCAAGCTTGTCAATCGTTCCTCCTGTATGACCTAAGCCACGTCCTGACATTTTCGCAACAGGAACACCAACTGCAGCGACAAGAGGGCCGAGAACCAAGGTGGTGGTATCCCCAACGCCACCTGTGGAATGTTTATCAACCTTGATTCCTTGTATGCCTGACAAATCAATTTGGTCCCCTGATTCCACCATCGCCATCGTTAGGTTAGCCCGCTCTTTGTCTGTCATTCCCTGAAAGTAAATTGCCATTGTTAAAGCACTCATCTGATAATCAGGAATCGTACCAGCGGTGTAGCCGTTTATGATAAAATGAATTTCCTCATTTGAAAGCTCAAAACCATCTCGCTTTTTCTCGATTAAATCAACCATTCTCATTTGGCGATCCCCACTTTTCTAAATATTAGCTCTATCAAACCATCCTACTTCAGTGTTGCTACGATTGCCTTCACATATTTTAGAAAGTTACTTTTGACTTTTTCGGTTGTTTCGATTACTTCATCATGAGATAGAGGCTGATCCAAAATTCCTGCCGCCATATTTGATATACAAGAAATCCCTAATACTTGTAATTCAGCATGCCGTGCGACGATGACTTCCGGAACAGTCGACATTCCAACCGCATCCCCACCAAATATACGGAGCATTTTCACCTCTGCCGGAGTTTCATACGATGGCCCCGTATTTCCGACGTAAACACCCTCTTTTACCGGAATCCCTAGCTCTAGAGCAATTTGTTTCGCATTTTCGCGCAGGACACGGCTATATGCTTCTGACATATCTGGAAAACGTGGACCTAGATTGGCATCGTTTTTGCCAATAAGCGGATTTGAACCCATATTATTTATATGATCCGTAATAAGCATTAAATCCCCTGGTTCAAAATCCTCATTAATCCCTCCAGCAGCATTGGTTACGATTAAGCTTTCTACACCTAATTGCTTCATCACACGGACTGGAAATGTTACTTTTTCAAAGCTATAGCCTTCATAATAATGAAAACGCCCCTGCATTGCGACAACTTCTACTCCATTTAATTGACCGAAAACAAGTTGTCCAGCATGTCCTTCTACCGTCGATACAGGGAAATCCGGAATCGTATCATAAGGGATTTTTACAGGCTGCTCTATTTCATCTGCTAGTATCCCTAATCCAGAGCCTAAAATCAGCCCAACTTTCGGCTTCTTTTTGTATTTTTCCTGCAAAAATCGAGTCGCTGTTTCAATTTTTGTAAAATCCATCCTCTTCACCCTATTCTAAGTTAATTCATTTAAGAAGCTTTTTCCGAAGTTCGGTGCCTTTACCTCGAAGTTTTCCGCAATGGTTGCCCCAATATCGGCAAACGACTGACGAAGTGGCAATTCTTTTCCTTGCTCATTTTTTTTCGAGTAGACAAGTAATGGAACAAATTCTCTTGTATGGTCTGTACCATGATGAACAGGATCGTTTCCATGATCGGCCGTGATGATCACTAAATCGTCATCCTTCATTTTTTCGAACACCTCAGGTAGGCGTGCATCATATTCTTCAAGGGCTTTCCCATAACCGATTGGGTCACGGCGATGACCATATAATGCGTCAAAATCGACTAAATTCACAAAGCTTAAGCCGGTAAAATCCATATCAAATGACTCAATTAATTTATCCATGCCATCCATATTTGAGACTGTTCTCAGAGACTTTGTTACGCCCTCACCATCGTAAATATCAGAGATTTTGCCGATTGCAACGACATCAAAGCCAGAATCCGCCAATTCATTCATCACGGTGCGACCGAATGGCTTTAACGCGTAATCATGACGGTTAGAGGTCCGTTGGAAGTTGCCGGGCTCGCCAATAAATGGGCGAGCAATCACCCGACCCACCATATATTTTTCGTCTAACGTTAGTTCTCGTGCAATTTTACAAATTTTATATTGCTCTTCGATCGGAATAATCTCTTCATGAGCAGCAATTTGCAAGACGGAATCTGCAGAGGTATAAACAATTAATGCTCCCGTTTTCATATGCTCTTCACCGAGCTCAACAAGAATTTCGGTTCCGCTCGCTGGTTTATTTCCAATAATTTTTTTGCCTGTTCTTGCTTCTAGTTCATTTAGCAATTCATCTGGGAAACCATCAGGAAATACTTTAAATGGCGTTTCAATATTAAGACCCATAATTTCCCAATGCCCTGTCATCGTATCTTTCCCGTTGGATGCTTCTTGCATTTTCGTAAAGAATGCTACAGGCTTCTCTACTTTTTCGATTCCTTTGATTTCTTCGATATGACTGAGCCCAAGCTTCGCCATATTTGGCATATGGAGGCCGTTCATTTTTTCGGCAATATGCCCGAGCGTATTGGATCCCTTATCTCCAAACCGTTCGGCATCAGGTGCTTCACCAATCCCGACTGAATCCATTACGATGAGAAACACGCGCTTATATGTATGCATCATCAGTTTCCTCCTCTTTCGATTAAACTGCATAATTAATAATTAGAATTCCCTTCTTATAAAATCATACTCATCTTTATTCGTCAGAAGTCTGACAACTAACCCTTATCACTATATTGTCATAATAATGCCTTTTAAGGCAAAGAAAAAGCTGCGATTTTTGCAGCTTTTTTTTTGACTATTATTCTTATATGTAATCTACTAAGCTCGCGGGTGAAATTGGCTATACACATCTTTTAACCTTGTTTTCGTCACATGTGTATAAATTTGAGTAGTCGAGATATCGGCGTGCCCCAGCATTTCTTGAACGGCACGAAGGTCTGCCCCATTCTCTAATAAATGAGTCGCAAAAGAATGTCTGAGTGTGTGTGGTGTTAATTCCTTTGTGATGCCTGCTTCTGCACTTAGCCGTTTTAAGATTTTCCAAAAACCTTGTCGTGTTAGACGTTTGCCCAGATGATTTAAAAACAATGCATCGTCCTTTTGTTTTTTTAAAAATATGTGTCGACCATGATCTAAATAATCCTGCAGTGCAGCGGTTGCTGTTCTTCCGAGCGGAATAATCCTTTCCTTACTTCCTTTACCCATACACCGCACAAAACCCATCGTTAAATGAACATCACCTATATTCAAGCCAATTAATTCGCTCACCCGTATGCCAGTTGCATACAATAGCTCAATCATGGCTTTATCTCGTTTTCCATAATGATCGTTTGCCTGTGGCGAATCCAATAATTTCTCTACTTCCTGGATGTTTAATACCTTTGGCAAGGAGCGCTCTTGCTGTGGAGTTTCCAGATGAACCGTTGGATCATTCTCCACCGCTTTCTCTCTTAACAAAAATTGGTGAAACGCCCGAATCGATGCAATGTGACGCGCTAGCGTTTTTGACGATTTTCCATCATCCTTTAATTTAGCTAAAAAGCGAATAATTTGAAAACGCTGGACTTCATTTAAATCTGCTATAACTTCAACAGTTTTAAGATAATTAAGATAGCTGTGAAGATCCCGTTCATATGAAACAATTGTATTTTTTGCCAATCCCTTTTCAACAATTAAAAAGTGGATAAAATCCCGAAGTCGATCTTCCATAATGACATTACTCCCCATTTAAATAAAACAATATTAGGCGATCTAGCCATGGCATACTCTGACCTTCTACAGGTGCTGACACCTTTAGTGCAGTGCCTTGTGGCTCATCATAGCGATGATAATTTTGATATTCTTCATTAACCCACATCATGCCATAATAAAATAGTATCGTGCAGCCCACGAATAAAATAAACACCTTGATTGATCGAAAAACTAGCTTAAACCATGCTTTCATTTTACATCCTCCAGCCAATGCTTTCTAGTACAAGGTATGCCAAATAGGGAAAGAAATATACCTGTCTAGCCTAGCTGTTTTGACTTTAGGAAAGTGTTTTTTAATATGGCTTTGTTAAATTGTCTGTTGATTTCCGCTGCAGGTGCTCGCTTTCCGCGGGGCGGGCGGTGAGCCTCCTCGGCGTTTTACGCCTGTGGGGTCTCACCTGTCCCGCTGCTCCCGCAGGAGTCGAGCACCTTCCGCTCCAATCAACAGATTGCTAAAATATCAACAATGCTCTTTAACACAGCTAAAAATAAAAAAAGGATGACTCATTTTATCATCCAGCGTGACCACTCATTTTTTATGAGATAGTTGTGGAACTTAAAGAAGTCAACCTTTTTAAATGATATTTTATTCGACCAATTGCTTTGCTTCTTTTTCTTGGCAACGATAGCAAATTCCATGAAAGGTTAAACGGTGATCTTTGATTTTAAAATTCCATTTCCGTTCCACTTCCGCTTCAACATCATCAAGCAAATCCTCTTGAATCTCATCTACTGCTCCGCATTCTATACAAACTAAGTGATGGTGAAAATGTGCGGCGCCCTCTTGACGTAAATCATAACGAGATACCCCATCACCAAAATTTATTTTATCAACAATTTTTAATTCAGTCAGTAATTCTAATGTACGATATACAGTAGCAAGTCCGATCTCTGGCGATTTTTCTTTGACGAGGAGGTAAACATCTTCCGCACTTAAATGATCCTCTTCATGCTCTAACAAAACTCTAACGGTTGCTTCGCGCTGGGGTGTTAATTTATAGCTGGATGAATGCAGCTGTTTTTTAATTCGTTCAATTCTACTTTCCATACTGTTAGTCCCTCCCTCGCACTTTCCATCTCATTATAACAGAAGGACAGCGAGTTTCAAAAACAATTATTCTAAATAAGAGAAAATATTTATTCTTAAATAGTAATAATTATCACTTATAACTTAATGAGCCGATAATCGCTTTCATTAAGACCTGGGATAAATAGGCCTCGATTGCTGCTGCCCCAGTAAGAAGCACAATGGCACCAACCAGTGTTAAAAAATAACGTGTTAACATTGGCATAAACGGACTGCTGATCTTCTTCATAAATTGCCTGCGAATCATCTGCAATGAAAAAGTTATTGTCATCACGGCCATGATAATAAAAATAGGAATGATAATAAAGTTTTGAGGTAGGACTGATACAAAAGATAATAAAAATCCATCCCATCCCATTTGATTGACTAAGAAACCAACCGTAAAGCCGACAACCATTCCTTTGATAAATAATAAAATGAGAATCACCGGCAAGCCAACAATCGATATTCCTAACACCCACATCAGGCCGATATATTTACTATTATGCAACAAGCTTTGCAAGAATAAATCATTAGCCTCCGCTTGTTTTCCATTCGTTAGTCCGCCAAAAAATTGAGATAAATAATAGAACAAATCCTCTTTTTGTGAAAAACTTAAGCTATTAACTACCACTGCCCCAAAAATAACTCCCATTAAAAATAGCACAATCACGAAAATATAGACTGAGGAATATTCACGAAAATGATTGGCCGCGATGTTCTGGTATAATCTCTTCTTCATTTTGACTTCCTCCTAAAATTAATTAGTACATTCTATGCCCGTCTATCATTTCTATGACATGGAATCTATTAATTTTCAGGAGTGCGAGTAGAAACAAAAATAGTCTGCCTTAAAGGGACAGACTGTTTTGTTCATTTTATTCCGTTATTTTGCCGTATTTTCCGCCGCCACCAGCTAACAGATTTAGTTCACCTTGTCGGGCCTTGATAATCAAGGCAGCTATTTTTTCTGGAATGACTTGATTTAGTGACGCTGCGGGTACTTCATGTAAAATCGCCATTTCCGTGCCGAAATGATCCAATAATTTTCGCAACAGCTTCGGCCCAAGTCCTGGAATGAATTCTAATGGAACTTGATGAACATACGGTGGACGATGCTCTGGCGAACCCTCCGCTGTTTTTAATTCCAAAATACGGTCGGCAACGCCCTTTACTATCTTTGTATCGTGGCAATGTGGGCATTGAACCTCATTTGAATCATACTGGGCTTGGCAAGTGGCGCAAACCGTTTGATGATACTTGCCAAGGAGCGGATCTAAGCCGTAATTGGCGATGATTCTACGATCCTCTTCCACGTGCAACGCCTTTTTCAGTTCCGCAAAGCTTGGCTCTTGCATCGCGATTACCTGGTATTCTCTCGCAATTTTCGGTAAAGAATGCGCGTCGGAGTTTGTTACAAATGAATATCTGTGCAATTCCCCAAGTGCATCAGCCATTGACGTATCAGAGCTTAGTCCTAATTCGATTCCGTCGATTTTGTCAGGATCCAATACCTCTGTTAAAGACTCAATGACTCCTTTTCCATACAAGCTTTTATAAGGGGTAAATACATGAGCTGGGATAAATAGGCCAGAAAGCTCCTTGACTTTATTTTGCAACTCTCTCCCACTAACATAAATTCTTTGCGAGCTAAGGTTAATATTTTTCAAATGACTTGAAAGCCAGCTTGAAAAATCCTTCATAGCTTGCAGTGTGGGAAAATAACATAGCAAGTGAATTGGACCTTGGCAATTCTTATCGTAAACCTCCAGCTCTGAGCCTGGGATTACGGTTAGACCCCCGTAGCTTAATCCGCCCTCTGTATGCTCTGTCAGTTCGCCTGCTTCCATTAATTTTTCCATTTCTATCATAACCTCAGGGGAGTGGCAATCAATAATGCCAATCATGTTCAAGCCCTTTTCATTACGAGCATGCTCTATAATATTCGAAAAGGTTAACGACTTAGCCCCGGTAATTTTCACGGCTTTCCCGGTAAAGGTTCTGCCGATATGAATATGTAGGTCTACATAGTAGTGGTTCATTTGCGAGTTAACGCCTCTTTCAATTGTAGATATTGCACCGCAAAAATCGTTTTCGCATCGTAAATTTTTTGTTGCTCAATATATTGCTGTGCTTCCTCTAGTGTTAACTCAAGTAGATTGATGAATTCATCTTCGTCTTGATCAGCCGGATTTTCTACTTTCGTCAGGCCGCGTGCCTCGTATACGTGGACAATTTCATCGGCAAAACCTGGGGATGTATAGAAGGAATTGACCAACTCTAGTGATTCGCACACATAACCTGTTTCTTCTTCTAATTCTCTTGCCGCACAAGTTAAAGGCTCTTCTCCTTTTTCTAGCTTCCCAGCTGGTATCTCTACTAAATTGCGCTCAAGCGCTTTGCGAAATTGCTCGACCATTATGATTTTATTCTCGTTTGTTACCGCAATCACGGCAACTGCTCCAGGGTGCTTGATTAGTTCGCGCTTTGCGGTTTTTCCATCTGGCAGCTTAACATCATCAACCTGGAGACTGATGATTCTTCCAGTAAAGATGTGTTCTGTTTTAATTGTTTTTTCTTCAAGGCGACTCATTTTTTTTCGTCACTCCTGTTCTATTCCGATATGGTAGACTCATACATTTTACCATACTTTAATTTTGGGGGAGTAACGAATGAAAATCTATGTTCATGATAAAGGATTCGTCCTCGTTGGCAAAGCATGGGAAATTAAGAGAAAGATCAAAGAATACCGCCGTAAATATGAATTGCTTCATGATTGGGTTGAAGACGTCGCCAAATAGGAAGCTGAGCGAGATGGATTGATTCACACTTAAATAATAGAATGCCCAATAACTCTCTTAAAGTTGTGCAAAGCTTCTACCATTCGCTAAAATAGGAACGAGTACGCTGTAAGGAATGGAGTGGAGCACATGGAGAAACGTCAATTAGGCCGTTCCGATTTGTACGTTAGTCAACTCGGTTTAGGCTGTATGTCACTTGGTAAAGAGGAAAAAGCAGCCTTTGGGATCATTGAAGCGGCCCTTGAATCAGGCATCAATTATTTTGATACCGCCGATCTTTATGATTTTGGCACAAATGAAAAAATCGTTGGACAAGCCCTTAAATCTGTTCGTGAAAAGGTGGTTATTGCCACTAAGGTCGGCAACCGCTGGCGCGATACACAGGATGGCTGGAGCTGGGATCCGTCGAAGGCTTATATAAAAGAAGCCGTAAAGCAGAGCCTGAAGCGACTTGGTACAGACTATATTGATTTGTATCAGCTACATGGAGGGACCCTCGACGATCGCATTGACGAGTCGATTGAAGCGTTTGAAGAATTAAGAGCTGAAGGATACATTAAATACTATGGAATTTCCTCAATTCGTCCGAATGTGATTCGCGAATACGTCGCAAAATCAAACATTGTTTCAGTGATGATGCAATATAGCATGCTGGATCGGCGACCAGAAGAGGAAGCGATGCCGCTTCTGTTGGAAAATGGAATCAGCGTCGTGACTCGTGGTCCTTTGGCAAATGGGCTATTAAGTAATCAGCTATTAAAGAAGGCCTCGGCTCGTGTGCAGGAAAAGGGCTATCTTGATTATTCGTTTGCTGAGCTTTCTGAGCGATTGCCGCTGTTACGCGAAAACCTTGCTCGTCTATCTGATCGATCCTTTACGGAAATCGCAATGCAATTTAATTTAGCAAATCCTGCCGTAACCTCCATTGTTGCGGGGGCGAGCTCAGTTGAGCAGGTTCGTGAAAATGCCGCGGCTGCTAGTAGTTCTCCATTAAGTGAGGAAGAGGTTATGCTAATTCGGGAGCTGACGAAGGCAAATCGATACGCAGAGCATCGCTAATAAGTATTAGCCGCGAAGGAAGTCTCTCTCGCGTTTATATAAAGAGATACCCCCAAGCACTTTAATTGGTAGCTTGGGGGTGTTTTCCTTTTTAAGGAATCAATCGTTTCTGTATCGGGCTCCGATTCCTTTTGCAAAACGTGAGCGGACATAGAAGACCTTATTTTGATAAAATACTTCTTATTCTAGATTTAAGTGGACACAGGATACCCTATTTATATAAAAACCACTGAATCATGCTAATTTATTATCAAATAGCGAATCTGTTGTCCGTTTAGCCTATCAAAATAACACTTTAGTGAAAATAAAGGAACTGATGTCCGCGGATCCGTTAGCATTTTCTGTCTATTTAAATTCTTTCCAACTCATTGAGCTTTCATTGAGGAGCTCTTCGAATGATTTGTTTTTTTCTCTTCGTTTTCGTTCTTCTTTTTGGCGCTGCTCTTCAGCTTCTTGCTCGCGCTCTTGTGCTTCCTTCAGTTCCTTTTGTTTATTTTTCAACTGATTGACTAAATCGATATTCAGCATATCTCCTAGTGTTACAGCAGCTTCATCTTTTTTCGGTTTTTGTTTTGCTTTTGAATGTTGTTTTTTCATCGCCACCAGACCCTCCACTGCAAATTTCTCCATTATTATACCATCTGTTCTCGCTTTCTTCATGCATAATGCGACTTTCTTTCATCCATCTTATTAACAGAAAGGGGATGTTTTAATGAGTCAAAAACGAGACAAGGGCTTCAGCCAAAAAGGGAAGCCGACAAGCGATACTACAAGTGCGGTGATTGCCTCAGAGGAAGTGGAAAAAGCCATCCATCCAACGAAACGGCAAAATGCAAAACAATAATGAGGTGGTGAATGGGTGTCCTTTTTAAGCGGGCACCCGTTTTGTTTGTGCATGCATATACATGTTAAAATGGAGGAAACGGTTGTGCTCGGAGGGTTTGGCATGAAAAAGAAAAAGGTTTTTGGGATTTTAGGATCGTTTCTATTTGTTGCATCTTCTGTAGGTGTTTATTTTTCAAATATGCTTATGTATAAGAAAAAGAAGGATGAAAAATTGGTGCTCGAACGGGAAACGCGTGCAGGTCGCTATGACCCAGTTTCGTTTGAAAACTTACCTAAACGTGAGGTGTCCATTCCTTCACCATTTGGCTATTCCTTGAAAACGATTTTGGTGGAACCGCATCATACGAACCGCTATGTAATCATTTGTCATGGTGTGACCGAAAATAAAGTGAACTCTGTGAAATACATGAATTTGTTTCTTGAACGTGGCTTCAATGCGGTCATTTACGACCACCGTCGACACGGGGAATCGGGCGGCAAAACGACGAGCTACGGCCATTATGAAAAATCTGATTTAAAAGCCGTGGTTGATTGGCTAAAAGCCGAAAAAGGTTCAGAGCTGTTACTCGGCATTCACGGTGAGTCGATGGGCGCCGCAACGACCCTACTTTATGCCGGAATGCTCGAGGATGGGGCTGATTTTTATATCGTTGATTGCCCATTTTCCGATTTTAAAGAGCTGCTTGAGTATCAAATAAAAAAGGATGTCAAGCTACCGCCGCGTGTTGTGCTGCCACTTGGTGACTTCTTTTTGCGGCTGCGCGATAAATACTCGGTGAAGCAGGTATCACCGATATCGGTCATTGAAAAAATTCGCAATCCAATTTTGTTTATTCATAGTCAGGACGATAAGTACATTTTACCAGCCATGACAGAGGCTCTGTATGAACGGAAAATTGGCGCGAAGAAGCTGTTTTTGGCGGTAAAAGGGGATCATGCTCAGTCTCTTAATGAGAATCGCGAGGAGTATGAGAAGGCAATCGATGAATTTTTGACGGAGTGCGTGTTTGGGTGAGGAGGGTGATTTGTGATCATCGAGCCTATTGTTATGACTTTAAACTTAGACGAACTCGTGCATTTCTGGGGGCAAACTCGTGCATATCCGTTGCAACTCGTGCATATCGCACTATAAACGTTCATATCACGTTCAGCTTGAGCATAAATTTTAAAACTTGATGCATATATCGCAAAAGTCGTGCATATATTTTGAAACTTGATGCATATCTTTTTAAAAATAGGTCATATTCACAATTAGTCGTGCATATCAGTAATATAGTGTGCATATATTCCTGACTCCTCCTCTCATTTTTTAAGAAATGAGTGCTTTTCTTAAAAAAAACACTCTATTTTCATTCAAAAATGAAGATTTTTTTAAAAAATATGCTGTTTGGTTAAAAAATTCTATCCAAAAAGGGCTACCCCTGAACAAATCTCGTTCGGCGGTAGCCCTTTTTAACATTTATTTTGTTTTATCGACTAAACTCATACGTGCATTTAAGTATTGTCCTGGACTTTTCAGCTGAAAACAGTTACTGTTCACATGAAAATCAAGGCTCATCGTTTCATCAAAAAAGACTTGCTTTTGTTTTTCCATATAAATGGAGCGATTCGGCGTTTTGAGTTCGATGTCATCTGCCCCCACAACATCTACCCACCATAAAGTCGGCACACCGCTTACGGCGCAGCCGCATCCCTCTATATCATAAACCAGCTTCAAGTAGCCAGTTTTCCCTGCTGTTCTTTCAGTTAGCTTCTTTTCTGCTGCTTCTGTGATGGTCATTTGCATGTCCTTACTCCCCTTTCCCATTATCCGTTCCCTATTGTAGCATATTTGCTTTCGAGTTTCTCTTTTTGCAACTGTGAAAAGGTTATCAAATTCTACAATAAAAAAATTTGCGGTTTCGATTACACCGCAAATCACGAATCCAAAAGCCGGACATCATAAATATCGTTTAGTTTAATCCGATGAATCTCGTCAAACCGATCGACGATATGGAGTCTTCCCTCAAACGTATCCCAATAATGAATTTTCCCCATTACTAGCTCGTATTGTTGATGATGGTAATGGGTAATCGTTACGGATTGATCAAATTCCATCGCCCCTGCAATGGTTTCATTCATTTGCTCAAGCTGCTGCTCATCCAATTGTTTTCTCGATTCGTACGTGTCTTCTTTGACCCAATCCCGCAGCATTTTTACATGCTCCGGTAGCATCATCGATGTCCATTTTATTCTACCGCGATCGCGAATCATCCCGGCTCACCTACCTCTTTTTTCTAAAAATAAATCATGCTTAACGCTTATGTCCGCCAACGAGCTTCACACGATGTCTGGATGTTCCGGCTTCTGTGTAGGAAACCGCGCGCAACAAGGCACCTGAGCCGAACCGATTGCGAATTCGATCGACGGTGTAGCCAAGCTCATGCTTTTTCCAGCGGTTCATATCAAACAAATTTAATTGCATTTGCTGATCGTCAACGATATTCCCCAAGGCAATCGCAATTTGCCGGACGGTTTTCCCTTGATAATTTTCATGGAAAAGTTCAAGGCAAACCCGATAGAGCTCCATCGTGATGTTGGTCGGCTCTCCAATTGTTCGCGACCGATGAAAGCCGCCACCAAACTCATCCTTGCTGTACGTGATGCTAAGGCTAATCGTCCGCCCTGCTTTCTTGCGATTGCGTGCTCTGCGCGCCACCTCCTCGCACATTTCAAGAATGACGCTCTTGATTTCGTGCTCCTCTTTATAATCGCGGAGCAGGATTTGACTCTTGCCAAAGCTAATTTGCCCTTCGATAATCGGTGCGCCAATTTCTGAAAAATCAACACCCCAGGCATGGTAATAAAGCTGATTGCCCATAATCCCAAATTTCTTTTCTAACTTCTTCAAATCATAGCGTGCCAGCTGACCTACTGTAAAAATGCCCA
Organism: Bacillus sp. T3; assembly: GCF_033449965.1. Lineage (NCBI taxonomy): Bacteria > Bacillati > Bacillota > Bacilli > Caryophanales > Bacillaceae > Bacillus > Bacillus sp. T3. Next base: position 1,498,362 of record NZ_CP137761.1, on the reverse strand, counting down.
TGCTATTTAACGTTTTTTCCACTTGTCGACCAATCCCCCACATTTCCCGTAATGGTGAGACGGGCCACAGCTTTGTTTGCACATCGTCATATGTCCACTCGGCAATTCCAGCCTTTTTTGCCTCCAAATCAAGGCATAGCTTTGACATCAGCATATTTGGTCCAATTCCAATCGTACAGGTCAGCTGAAACTCCCGTTCGATATCGTTTTTTATTTTTTCCGCAATCGTCCAGGCATCCCCCCAAAGGTTTGCGGCTCCATCGACCTTTAAAAAACTTTCATCGACGCTATAGACGTGAATTGCTTCTTTCGGAACATAACGATGAAACACACGGGTGATTTCCGTGGAGATACGCAAGTACGTTGCCATCTTTGGTTCCTCAATCCGAATCCGCGGATCATTTGGAATTTCAAACATGCGCGACCCCGTTTTAATGCCAAATTCCTTCTTTAACCGAGGCGAAGCGGCCAGCACAACACTGCCTTGCCGCTCCTTGTTTCCAACTACCGCTAAATAGCATTCAAGGGGGTCGAGGCCAAGCATAACGGCTGCGCAGCTTGCGTAAAAACTCTTCATGTCAACACATAGAACGTGCTGTTTTGGCATCTCGCTATAATCCACCATCGCAATCCCTTCTTTATCCAAAATGCGAACATTAGTTCCTTTTTATTCTATTCATTATCTTAAGCGAATATACGTTCGATTTCAATGGAAATTTTTATGGAGGATTTCAGTAGGATTCCTTCTTTATAATTTTTTACAGAGTTTCTTAAGAACAAAAAAACTGCCAATGGTTCACGAAAAACCACTAACAGTCCCTTGATATAACTATTCAACCTGTATTTGTTTAGCTTTTTTCATTATTTCTGATTAAAGGCTCGCTTTCCAAACCGCTCCACAACCCGGGAAAGAGTGTGTAAAAAATGCTGGCGGTGTTCATCCAGCGTGGCAAATTGATTTCGCGCGTTTTGGTGAGCATCCGCTCAACAACCTGGCGCGCGACATATTCCGGCTTCAATACCCAGCGCTGGATATTTGTTAAATAAGTACCCTTTTCATCGGCAATATTGAAAAAATTAGTGGCAATCGGCCCGGGATTAACGGTCGTAACATACACCCCAAGGTCGGCAAGCTCCATGCGTAGACTATTGGAATAACCAAGCACCGCATGTTTTGTCGCCGAATAAACGCTTGATTTTGGCGTTGCCATTTTCCCTGCTTGTGAAGCTACATTGATAATATGGCCGAAGCGCCGCTCGCGCATAGTCGGCAGAACCATGCTCGTACAGGCCATTAAGCCAATCACATTGACCTCAAACATATTTTTGATTTCTTCGATTGTTGATTCATGGGCGGCACGGAAAATACCAAATCCGGCATTATTAACTAGTATATCGATATGCCCTAAACGTTCGAGCACATCTGTAAAGACCACTTTGATCGCATTTGTGTCCGACACATCAAGCTGATAGACAAGCACTTCGACACCGAAGCGCGTCCCAATATCTTGTTTTAACTGTTCAAGCTTATCTATGCTTCTTGCCATTAAAATCAAGCGCGCTCCTGCTTCGGCACAAAGATAGGCCATCTCAGCACCAATCCCGCCAGATGCGCCTGTTATTAACACATTTTTTCCAATAAGACGGTCATTCGCCATACTGACACCTCAATTTGCTTTATATCGATAAGGAAACTCCTTACTTATCATAGTAATTTCCTGCAATGAAAGCAAATAGTCAAATTGTGCAACCGTCTCTGATAAGGTTAAAATTAGCTCCCGCTCATAAATATGCGGAAATAAACGTTGACACACTTCAAATACCGTTAATTCCTCGTGCTTAAGCCATTCTTTCACCTGCATCGCCCGATCATGCTGACGGCTGAGCCGCTTCTCGATTAATGGCTGCACCTCGGTAATATATTCACCATGGCCTGGATAAACGGTATCAATCTCCAAACTGGCGATTTTTTTCAACGAAGCATTTAAGTCCAGTTGTGGACGTGGACGTTCCTGTATTCCTAATTCTGGCGGTTCAAGCAGTGGATTAGGCGATATATGAGGCAGCAGCAGATCCCCGCCAATAAAAGCTCTGTCACTTTCACGGAATAACCCAATATGACTTGTGGCGTGACCTGGCGTTTCAACTACCTTCCACTCTGGTAAGCCAAGTGGCGTATCCCCTCACGGAGATGGCCCGTTAACGTCCGCTCACAGGAGTATTTCGTGGTTCTACGAAACTCGTTCTTTAATGCTAGAAAAGAATCAACCACACCAAATTCAGCTAAGGTTCGCACAAAAAAATCCTCGTTCGTCTTGATAAAGGACTCGCTAATCGTTAACCACGGCTGATTAAGCGGATGTCCGTATACTTCAACGGTTTCAGGAAAATAAGCGAGTAGACCAACATGATCGGGATGGTGATGGGTAATAATGATTTGCTCGATATCATTTGGGGATAAATGCAATTCATTGAGCTGCTTTACAAAGGAATTCCACGCAATATCTGTATTCGTTCCCGCATCAACTAGCGTTAAACGTTCTCCTTTAATGAGGAAAACATTCACATCACCGACGGGAAACGGGGTCGGCAAAGTGATTCTGGCAATGCCATTTGTCCATTGCGACATCATATCAACTCCTTTAACATTATTTTTCGATAGATTCATTATGCACCAAGCAAACGATTCCAACATAACCTCTAATAATATAATAAGTATAAACCAAAATTTACTAAATTGTCATTATTTTCACATAATTTAATATAAATTCTCATCATCCCCTTGACAGATACAATGTTCTTTTGCATAATCACAATTAAAATTTACTTTTTAAAAAATAGCGATAAGTAAAAGGTGATACCACGGAAGCAAAGACCTTTCGTCCTTTTTACGGGCGAACGGTCTTTTTTGTTAAGACTGATAAATTTTTAAAATTAAAGGGGAACAAAAAAATCATGAAAAAATTAGCATTTATTGGTGCTGGATCAATGGCCGAAGCGATGATTTCGGGCATTGTCGAAAGCAAGCTCCTAACAGGTGAGCAAATCTGGGTAACAAATCGAAGTAATCAAGAAAAACTAGACAACCTGAACCAAAAATACGGCGTAAAAGGTACTTATAATCTAAAAGAACTAGTGGAGGATGCCGATGCTGTCATTTTAGCCATGAAACCGAAGGAAGCAGCGATCGGAATCTCACAAATTCGCTCTTATTTAACCGAGAAGACGATGCTGATAAGTGTTTTGGCCGGAGTCTCGATTGAAAATATTGAATTGCTTGCTGAAAAAAAACTGCCTGTCGTACGCGCGATGCCAAATACATCGGCAACCGTTGGGAAATCGGCAACAGGACTGGCGATCAACTCATATGTTACCGAGCGTCAGCAAGAAATTGTGCAAACCATTTTTGAAACAGTCGGACTGACAACCTTTGTCGAGGAAAAACAAATTGATGCGATTACAGGACTTTCCGGAAGCGGCCCTGCTTATATTTATTATTTAATTGAAGCAATGGAAAAGGGTGCCCAAGAAATTGGCCTGGATCAACAAGTGGCCAAACAGCTTATCGTTCAAACGTTGCAAGGGGCAGCCGAGATGGTTGCAACATCCTCAAAACCAGCCAAGCAATTGCGTCAAGAAGTAACTAGCCCAGGTGGAACAACAGAAGCCGGACTTCGAGTATTAGAGTCTTTCGAAGTACAAAAAGCCTTTATTCAATGTATTAAAGAAGCAACCGCCCAATCAAAACGACTAGGATTGGCCTTAAGTGATGAGCTCTATCCAGTGAAATAGAAAAGACGTTTTACGAATTGGATAAATTTTCTTTTTAAAAAGCCTCTGCTATACTAGGTATGTGTTTAGATTACCGAAGTATAAGGAGGCTTTTTTCATTGACTGCAAAACTATTTTCGCCTTTTACAATAAAGGAATTAACCTTAAAGAACCGAATTGTCATGGCGCCGATGTGCATGTATTCTTGCGATAAAGAGGACGGTACGCTTACGAACTTTCATTTGACTCATTATGTCAGCAGAGCCGTTGGCCAGGTTGGCTTGATTATTGTTGAAGCAACCGCCATTACACCACAAGGTCGAATTTCAAGTCGTGATTTAGGGATTTGGAACGATGAACAGGCGGAAGGCTTCAAAACCCTCGTCAAGCAAGTGAAGGAGCATGGAGCGAAAATTGGCATACAAATTGCCCATGCAGGAAGAAAAGCAACAGTGGATGGGGAGATCGTTGCTCCTTCGGCGATTCCATTTGATGAAAACTCAAAAACACCAAAGGAAATGACCAAACAGGAAATTCATGAAAGTATTGAAGCGTTTAAACAAGCGGTTATTCGTGCCAAAAATGCCGGCTTTGACGTAATCGAAATTCACGGAGCACACGGTTATTTGATCAATCAATTTCTATCTCCGTTAACGAACCATCGCAATGATGAATACGGCGGTACACCTGAAAATCGCTATCGATTTTTAAAAGAAGTCTTGGAAGCAGTGAAAACCGTTTGGGACGGTCCATTGTTTGTTCGCGTCTCTGCTACCGATTACGATCCTGAAGGATTAAATGTTCAAGACTATGTGACGATTGCCAGCTGGCTGAAGGCTCAAGGTGTAGATTTAATCGATGTCAGCTCCGGTGGACTTGTACACGCCAAAATCAATGTGTATCCAGGCTATCAAGTACCGCTGTCAGATACGATTAAGCATCAGGCTGGAATAGCAACTGGAGCGGTGGGACTGATTACCTCAGGCTTACATGCAGAAGAAATTGTCCAAAGTGAGCGAGCCGACCTTGTCATCCTTGCGCGAGAATTGTTGCGTAACCCATACTGGCCAAGAACGGCAGCGGCAGAACTGAAGACAGCAATCGAATCCCCTACCCAATATGAGCGGGGCTGGAATTTTTAAAGAAGAGCTTTCGAGCTCTTTTTTCGGTCCAGATTATCCGAAGGTAAGTAGCACGCAAAGATAAAACAGTTGCTTTCCCCTTTCCGAACTGTTAGCTTAGTAGGATAAGCTATGTGAAACTAAAGGAGATTATTATGATTGAAATAAAAACATCTAAGCTCAGCGATGGAGAATTAAATCGCGGAGTGTTCGCAACACGTGATATTGCAAAAGGTGAGCTGATTCATGAAGCTCCAGTCATTCCTTATCCAAACGCTGAGCATGTTCACATCGAGAAAACATTACTTGCAGATTATGCATTTGAATATGGGAAAAACCATAGCGCCCTGCTATTAGGTTATGGAATGCTCTTTAACCATTCGTATGAGCCTAATGCGACCTACGATATTAATTTTCCAAACCACACATTTGACTTCTATGCCTATAAGGATATTAAAGCTGGCGAGGAAATCCTCATCAATTATAATGGTGATGTCGATGATAATGACCCGCTTTGGTTTAACAAAGACAATGATCCGAGTAATAAATAATAAATATGAATCTAAAAAAGCAGGCATTTGGTATGCCTGCTTTTTGATTTGATTAGATTATAAATACCGAAAATTGTAACATGGATGTGGCTTTGGCGAATAAAACATGGGATTAGGCGAATAAAACATTAATCAGGCGATTAAATCTCGGATCAGGCGAGTAAAATATTGATTCTGGCGAATAAACCACAAGATTAACTCTTAACAAGTGGGATTTCTAGTTCTTTAAAGTCCTCGGCTAACTCCGTTTCAGCAAAGAGTTCTTTTGCCTCCAACAACAGCTCTTTTGAGGCTTCTCGATCATAGCGCGAACTGATATGAGTGAGACAAAGCTTCTTCACACAAGCAGCCAGCGCAATTTGTGCTGCCTGATGGGTCGTGGAATGGAAATAATCATGAGCCAGTCCCTCTTCCCCTTTGGCGAATGTTGCTTCATGAACAAGCAAATCTGCTCCCCGCGCCAACACAGCTGCATTTTCACATTTTCTTGTATCTCCAAGAATCGTCACAACACGTCCTTTTTGTGCCGAACCTAGAAACTTTTTCGCCTCAATGACCGTACCGTCCTCAAGCGTCACATCTTCCCCATTTTTAATTTTTTTATAAATCGGGCCTGGCTTGACCCCTGCTTGTGCTAGCTTATCGGCATGCAAAGTTCCCGGTCGGTCTTTTTCAACAATGCGATAGCCATATGAGGGAATACCGTGTTGCAGCGGGAGCGTTTCGACGAGAAATTGTTCATCTTCAAAGACGACGCCTTCCTCAATTTCAACCACTTCCAACGGATACTTTAAATAGGTCTGACTAACAGTTAAACTAATCTGGACATATTGCTTCAAACCTTTTGGTCCATAAAGTGTGACCCCCGTTTCCCCCCTTGAAAAGAACGGCTTGATAAAAGGCCAGGCAAGCCATAAATATGATCTCCATGCAGATGAGTAATAAATATCTTCTCGATTCTACGCGGCTTAATGGATGTATGTAATACTTGATGCTGGGTTGCTTCACCGCAATCAAACAGCCAAATGCTGCCTCGTTCCTCCAACAGCTTCAAAGCAATCGAAGTAACATTTCGAAGCTTTGCGGGAACCCCTGCCCCAGTTCCTAAAAAGAAAACCTCCACGAAAATTTTGCTCCTTCCTTCATACATTATATGTTAAGCAACACTATACCACAGATTGACCAAGCAAGCCTTGCCTCAGATATTTATCTTGAAAATATTAGGATATTGAGTCGAATTTAGAAGAAAACTATTGATAATCGTCTCGAATTATTTGCTAATTGGAGCACTTAACGCTAAAATTTAATATTTGTAAAGACAATTAATTCTCTACATATTTTTAAGAATTTAATCAAAGAGAGGTACTTCATCGTGAACCAAACTGAAAAACCGACTGCATTAATTATGATATTTGGAGCAACAGGTGATTTAGCCAACCGTAAGCTCTTTCCTTCATTATATCAGCTATACCAAAAGGGAAATCTAGACCGTTTCGCTGTCATTGGTGTGGCAAGACGTTCGATTACAAATGAACAATTCAAGCAAAATGTGAAGGATTCAATCTTAACTGCAGATAACAGCAGCGAGAATATTGAAGATTTCATTTCACGTTTTGTTTACCACTCTCATGATGTAACTGATTCTAATTCCTACGCTGCACTAAATGGGCTAGCTGAACAATTAGATACTACGTATCAGCTTGATGGGAATCGCATCTTTTATTTAGCCATGGCACCTGAGTTCTTTGGTACGATTGCTGAGCATTTGAAAAAAGATGGATTGACCAACGTAAAAGGCTTTAAACGACTTGTGATTGAAAAACCTTTCGGACATGACCTAGAATCCGCTAAAAAATTAAATAAGCAAATTCGTACAGCTTTTTCTGAGAATGAAATCTACCGAATTGACCATTATCTTGGTAAAGAAATGGTTCAAAATATCGAAGTCATCCGTTTTGCGAATGCCATGTTTGAGCCTCTTTGGAACAACCGCTATATTTCCAACATCCAAATCACTTCTAGTGAAGTTCTCGGTGTTGAGGAACGTGGTCGCTATTATGAAAAGAGTGGAGCACTGCGCGATATGGTGCAAAACCATATGCTACAAATGGTCGCCTTGCTAGCAATGGAGCCACCGATTCGTCTAACTGATGAAGAAATTCGTTCTGAAAAAGTGCGTGCCCTCAGAAGTTTAAGAGTCATTAGTGAAACTGAAGTAGAAAAATATTTTGTACGTGGACAATACGGTGAAGGAACGGTAAATGGGCAACAACTCCCAGCTTATCGAAATGAGGATATGGTCAATCCTGCATCAAACACGGAAACATTTGTTGCAGGGAAATTGATGATTGATAACTTCCGCTGGGCAGGCGTTCCATTCTATATTCGTACAGGAAAAAGAATGCTAACAAAACAAACGAAAATTGTGGTTCAATTTAAAGATATTCCGATGAATCTGTATTACCAGACTGAGCAGGAATTACAGCCAAACTTGTTGGTGATTCACATTCAACCAGAAGAAGGGATTACACTCCATTTAAACGCCAAGAAGTCCGGGCAGAGTTTAGCAGCCAAGCCGGTTAAGCTAAGCTATGCGAATAGAGGCATCGATGGAATTAACACGCCTGAGGCTTATGAGAAGCTACTGTTTGACTGTATGCGAGGTGATGCCACGAACTTTACCCATTGGGATGAAGTAGCCCTATCCTGGAGCTTTGTCGACAACATTTCGAACGTTTGGGAGAAAACAACGGAAACTAGCTTCCCGAATTATGAATCCAATACAATGGGGCCAAAAGCGGCTCATGAGCTTTTGGAGAAGGATGGCTTCCACTGGTGGCCTGTAACAATGCTAGATGTTGAAACATGTAAATAAACGATCAAACCCCTGCATCTAATTCGTGATGTAGGGGTTTTTCTATTCCGTGCCTATTGATTACCGATTTACCGTTCTCGCTTTCTCTCCTGTTGTCGGGCACCAATCAATCGGTCTTCAAAAAAAGGCGACTTCATTCTCACAAATGAAATCGCCTTTTATTATTTTTATTTTTCCATCCACTCAGTATGGAAAATTCCTTCTTTATCAGTGCGTTGGTATGTGTGAGCACCGAAATAATCACGTTGTGCTTGAAGCAGATTCGCTGGTAGTGTTTCTAATCTGTAGCTGTCGAAGTAAGACAATGCTGCAGAGAAACATGGAACCGGAACACCGTTCTGTACAGAAACGCCAATGATTTCACGAAGAGCAGCTTGGTAACTCTCAACAATCTCCTTGAAGTAAGGATCAAGCAATAGATTTTTCAAGCCTGGGTCGCGATCATAAGCATCTTTAATTTTTTGTAAGAATTGGGCACGGATGATACAGCCACCGCGGAAAATCATCGCAATATCGCCGTATTGAAGATCCCAGTTGTACTCTTCTGACGCAGCACGCATTTGTGCGAAGCCTTGAGCATAGGACACAATTTTACTCATGTATAACGCTTTACGAACCGCTTCAATAAAGGCTGCTTTGTCACCAGTAAACGGTTTTGCTTCTGGGCCATTTAATAGCTTGCTTGCTGCAACGCGCTCATCCTTCATCGCCGAAATAAATCGTGCAAATACAGATTCCGTGATGATTGGAAGCGGCACACCTAAGTCTAGAGCACTTTGGCTCGTCCATTTACCTGTACCTTTTTGGCCTGCTGTATCAAGGATAAGATCGACTAGTGGCTTACCAGTCTCTTCATCCATTTTTGTGAAAATATCAGCGGTAATCTCGATTAAGTAGCTATCAAGCTCACCTTTGTTCCACTCAGAGAACACCTCATGGAACTCCTGAGCACTCAAACCTAATGTGTGTTTCATTAAGAAGTACGCTTCGCAAATTAATTGCATATCGCCGTACTCAATACCGTTGTGCACCATTTTTACGTAATGTCCGGCACCATCTGGACCGATATAAGTTGTACAAGGCTCACCATTTACTTTTGCAGAAATGGCTTCAAAGATTGGAGCAACAAGTGCGTGTGCTTCCTTTTGACCACCAGGCATGATTGAAGGTCCGCGAAGAGCACCTTCTTCACCACCAGAAACCCCTGTTCCAATAAAGTGAATTCCTAGTTCACTTAATTCTTTATTACGACGCTGTGTATCAACAAAGAATGTGTTTCCACCATCAATGACGATATCACCTTTGTCTAGCAATGGCTTTAACTGTTCAATTGTTGCATCAGTAGCCGCCCCTGCTTTTACCATTAAAAGAATTTTGCGAGGTATTTCTAATGAGTTTACGAATTCTTCAAGTGTATATGTACCGACAATGTTTTTCCCTGTCGTTTCACTTAACATTTCGTCTGTTTTTTCGCGTGAACGATTATAAACAGAAACCGTGTATCCTCTGCTTTCAATATTCATTGCAAGGTTTTTGCCCATTACAGCTAAACCAATTACGCCAATTTGTTGTGTACTCATGATTTAACGTCCCTTCTAGCACTATATTCCGTAAACAAATTTACCTTTAATACTTTAACAAGATTCGACAGGAGATTCAACTATTTACCTTCTCACTCTTATTTTGACTAAACTATTGACCACCTATTCTCACTCTTTTTTGTTCTTCTTCTGTTTTTCAGCTTGTAACAAGAAATCTTTATTAAAGCTAGTATCTGTCCCAATTGTGGTCGTGTTCGGCTGCTCCGATGCGACATCGACAGCTTTTTCAATGATATGCTTGCCAAATTTCTCACGTAACTTTTCCATCGTTTCATACAATGGCGCCTTTTTTGCGTCATTTTCGTACGAAAACAGGTCAAGCTGTTTAACTGCATCCTCCTGCTCCTGTAAATCCGTTCCTGTTACACCAAGTAATCGAATACCTTCGCCGTTCCAATTTTTTAAAAATAAGCCTTTTGCTTCCTCAAAAATTTCCTCAACGGATCTTATTGGATTGATTAGTTTTCGACTGCGTGTAATCGTTTTTCGATCTTTATAGCGAATGGTTACGCCAATCGTTTGCGCAAGCACTTTTTTGTTTTTTAGCCGCTGTGCAACTTTACTAACTAAGCCTTCAAGAACTTGTAGAAGCTGATGCTGATTTGTAACATCCTTTGAGAGCGTTGTTGAATTTCCGATGCTTTTAAAATCATAAACAGACTCTGGATCGACAGGGCGATTGTCGATTCCATTTGCGCGATTTTTTAGCCGAACCCCGTTGATTCCGAGTAGGGCTTTTAATTGAATTTCATTGCCTTTCGCTAAATCGCCAATGGAAAGAATATTGAATGGGGCCAGTTTTTCTGCTGTTTTTTTACCAACACCATGCATTTCCCCGACTGGCATTGGCCAGAGGACAGTAGGAATATCGCGCTTGCGCAACACGGTAATTCCTAATGGTTTTTTCATGTCTGAGGCCATTTTTGCTAAAAATTTATTGGGTGCGATCCCGATGCTACATGGCAAATCGTGATCATTTAACAAAGTCTGTTGAATGGATTCAGCAATTTGGATGGGAGAGCCAAGCTCATAGCAATCTGTAATATCCATGTACCCTTCATCAATTGAAACAGGTTCCACTAATTCAGAATAACTGCGAAGAAGCTCAAACATTTTCGTCGAGGCTGCACGATAGCGATCAAAATTCGGTTTTCTGACAATCAGCTGTGGACAAAGCTTCTTTGCTTCCCACAAGGGCATCGTTGTTTTCACACCAAATTTGCGTGCTTCATAGCTACAAGTAACAATGATTCCTCGTCTTTCTTCTACATTTCCAGCGATCGCGAGTGGTTTTCCTTTTAATGAGGGGTCAAGTGCCATTTCAACGGAAGCATAGAAGCTATTCATATCAACATGCAAAATCACTCTGCCATTCTTTGGGTACATTTCCTTCATCAAAGTCACCTCTCTGCTGGCATGATTAATATTTAAAGTATAACAAAAAGAAGAGCGAAATTCGCTCTCCATCAAAGTGTTAATTAATTCGCAGAAACTTCTTCAATAATGGCGATGACCATCTCCGCTAATTTATATAGTTCCTCAACTGGCATTCTTTCGTTTGTTGTATGTATTTCCTCATATCCAACAGCAAGGTTGACGGTAGGAATACCAAAACCTGCAATCACGTTCGCATCACTGCCTCCACCACTGTGCAGTAATTCAGAGCTACGACCGATTTTTGCAGCAGCCTTACGTGCTATTTCAACTACATGGTCGCCACTTCCGAACTTAAAGCCAGGATACATAACATCAATTTCTACCTCTGCACTTCCGCCCATTGCTTTTGCAACGGATTCAAACGCTTCTTTCATGCTTTGCGCTTGTTTTTCCATTTTTTCCGGAATAAGTGAGCGAGCTTCTGCTAAAATATCACAACGGTCAGCCACGATATTCGTTTGCTTTCCACCCTCGAAGCGTCCAATATTCGCAGTTGTTTCATCATCAATTCGACCTAAACTCATTTTTGCAACAGCTTTAGCGGCAATCGTAATCGCAGATACACCCTTTTCTGGAGCTACACCTGCATGTGCTGTTTTGCCGTGAATCACAGCAGTAATTTTCGCTTGAGTTGGCGCGGCAACGATAATGTTTCCAACCTTGCCATCACTATCTAATGCATAGCCATATTTCGCATTTACTAGTTTCGGATCTAATGCTTTCGCACCATGTAAACCAGATTCTTCACCCACAGTAATGATAAACTGAATCGTGCCATGCGGGATGTTTTGCTCTTTAAGCATCCGTACAGTCTCAATCATTACAGCAAGACCCGTTTTATCATCAGCACCAAGAATCGTTGTTCCATCTGTGACAACATATCCATCTTTAATGCTTGGTTTAACCCCTTTTCCCGGAACAACTGTATCCATATGGGAAGTGAAGTAAATCGTATCGACTCCTTCCTTTGTTCCTTTCAAGGTACAAATTAGGTTTCCTGCACCATGTCCTGTGATGGCAGTTGTATCATCTTCGAAAACGTCTACACCCAATCCGGTAAACTTTTCTTTTAAAACCTTTGCAATTTCAGCTTCGTATTTTGTTTCAGAATCAATTTGAACGAGCTCTAAAAACTCGTTTAATAAGCGCTCTTGATTAATAGCCATATGTTAACCTCCAAAGTATAATCACTCCTAGTATACTCTTATCAATTTTAATCATCAAATAAACAAAATCCCAAACTGGAAGTCCGTTTGGGATTTTATAAGACGAATTATTACAATGGGATGTTTCCGTGTTTTTTCTTTGGTCTTTTTTCTTCTTTATTGCGAAGCATTTCAAGCGCTTGAATGAGCTTAATTCTTGTATCACGTGGATCAATAACATCATCCACCATACCACGGCTTGCTGCAACATATGGATTAGCAAACTTTTCACGATATTCTTCAATTTTTGCTGCACGAGTTGCTTCAGGATCTGCGCTGTTAGCAATTTCCTTCGCAAAAATAATGTTTGCAGCACCTTGTGATCCCATAACGGCAATTTCTGCATTTGGCCATGCAAATACTAAGTCTGCGCCGATTGATTTACTATTTAATGCAACATATGCACCACCGTAAGCTTTTCTCGTAATAACGGTAAGTTTAGGAACCGTTGCTTCAGAATATGCATAAAGGATTTTCGCCCCGTGACGGATGATACCGCCGTGCTCTTGTTTGATTCCAGGGAAGAATCCGGTTACATCTTCGAACGTAATAATCGGAACATTAAAAGAATCACACAAACGGATAAAGCGTGCAGCTTTATCAGATGAATCGATATCAAGGCCACCAGCCATGAATTTTGGTTGGTTACATACTAACCCAACTGGCTCACCTTTAATTCTAGCAAAACCAACTACTACGTTTTTCGCGAAGTCTTTGTGTATTTCCATAAAAGATCCGGAATCGACAACCTGTTCTATAACAACATGTACGTCATAAGACTTCGTCGCCGTGATAGGAACAACCTCCGCTAATTCTGGACGGTAATCATCCTCATCAGTCGCTTCTAAACGAGGAGGCATTTCGTTACAATTGTTTGGAAGATAGCTTAATACATCGCGAACCGCTTGAATAATTTCTTCTTCTGTTTCAGCACGATAGTGGCAGTTACCGCTAATCGTACTATGTACTTTCGCACCACCAAGGTTTTCAGACGAAATTTTTTCTCCGGTAACGGTTTCAATAACCTTCGGACCAGTGATAAACATTTGGCTTGTTTTTTCAACCATGAAGACAAAATCCGTAATGGCAGGTGAATACACCGCACCACCAGCACAAGGTCCTAAAATAACAGAAATTTGTGGAATTACCCCAGAATAAATAGAGTTACGGTAGAAAATTTGACCATAACCATCTAGAGAAACTACGCCTTCCTGAATTCGCGCACCGCCGGAATCATTTAAACCAATAAATGGCGCACCATTTTTCGCAGCCAAATCCATAACATTCGCAATTTTCATGGCATGCATTTCCCCTAATGCTCCACCAAAAACAGTAAAATCTTGAGAGAATAAGTAGATTGGACGGCCATTCACTTTACCATATCCAGTTACAACACCATCACCAGGCCCCTTAACATTTTCAAGACCAAAGTCACTGCTACGGTGTTCGATAAATGCGTTTAATTCTACAAATGTTCCTGGATCTACTAATAATTCGATTCTTTCTCTAGCGGTTAGCTTTCCCTTTTCATGTTGCTTCGCGATCCGGGCATCACCACCACCTAATTCGATTTCGCGTTTTAAATCATACAATTCATAAATTTTTTCAAACATATCAGGCGTCGTAACTGCCTCTTTACTTTTCACAGAACTCATATAATACCCCTCCAGTTGATTTTGGATGCATAAATGCAACTTTTGTACCGTGTGCCCCAGGCCTTGGTTCATCATCAATCATTTTTATACCCTTTTCTTTCATTTCCTCAATTCGCTCTTTGATTGACCCCACACCAAGAGCAACGTGATGGATTCCTTCCCCCCGCTTTTCAATAAATTTAGCTATTGGGCTGTCAGCAGATGTCGGTTCTAGTAGCTCTATTTTTGTCTCCCCAACTTGTATAAAGGCTACCTTAACTTTTTGGCTTGCAACTTCTTCAATGCTTTCTAAAGGCAACCGAAGAACATCAGTATAAAATGACAAGCTTTCCTCTAATGATCTGACTGCGATCCCAATGTGATCGACTTTTTTCACCATTTTCTCCCACCATACCTTCTTCAGAATAGTATAATAATTATAATATTCTACAAAATTTTCAGAATTCCTTCATAAAATTTTCAGTTGTTGAAAATTGTTTTTTTTATTAAAATGGAAGGGCTAGAATAGTTACGTTTAAGGAGGATCCAATTATGCAAAATAAAAAAACTAGAAAATTCATAGTCATGCTTATGCTCTTTGCGATGCTTGCTTCTACCCTCCTATTAGGAATTTCACAATTTCTATAAAAACGATTAAAAAGGCTGATCCCTTTATATTAGGAATCAGCCTTTTTTTATTGAATCGCACCATATTCAATTGCTAATTGTCGAAAAGTTTTTGTTGAGGACACAATACAAATTTTTGACCCAAGTGGAATCATGTCATAAACGAATTCAATCGTTTCTTTTTTCATGCGTATGCAGCCTTGTGAAACATATTTACCAATCGATTCCGGCTGATTCGTTCCATGTAAACCATATATCCGCCCATCAGTTCCTACCGCATCAAAGCCAATCCATCTTGTTCCTAACGGATTATTAGGATCCCCACCATTAATATTTTTCCTGCGATAGTAGGGGTTAACCGCTTTAACGGTTACGGTAAAAAGTCCCTCAGGCGTAAGTTCACTCGTCATGCCTGTTGCTACATCATCAATGATTCTGATGCGATTATCGTCTATAAATGCAACTTGATTACTGTGTTTATTCACAATTAGAAAGGGATCACCCGGCATTGGGTTCGGTCCCAATGGCCATATTGGAGAAAGGGAAAAAGAGAGAATAAAAGCTGATAGGAAAGATAACATCGTAACACCATCTTTGTTTTTTCTTAGTTTGTATCAGCAGCCTTCTTTCGATTCTCCCTTTTATTAGTAGGAAGTCCTTTAAATGTACTTTTAATAATTAAATATCGCTCCATCTCATTGGTGAAATGCAATAATGCAGCTCTTGCTTCAAACTCCTCTCGGGTCTTTGGCATATCCATGTTTTCAAATTCCTGTTTCATACTCATTAATTTCTCTAAATACACATATGCACGGTTACCTGGGTTAATCCCTTCAGCCAATTCCTCGATAAAATGAGCAATGATCTCACGCTGCATAACCATTGGTTGAATGGTGGTAATGGTAGGCAATACACGCTCAATAATTTCAAATTGCTTTTCCCTTATCCTAAAATAATGATAGTAAATATTTTCCTGTTTTAGCAATTGGTTTTCGACAACACGAAACGCTAAAATTTTTGCGTCGTCGATCAATTTCGCAACCTCAGTCAATTCCTTTCCATCCCAATCCAGCTCGTTTGTCCGTAAATAACGAGCAATTTCCATAAAAATTTTTCTAAATCGAATTTCGATTTGCTGTTGGTACACATCCAATTTTGGTTCCACACTTGGCATATATAGATTCATGATTAATGCGACACCAATCCCAATAATAATAAGTCCTAATTCATTTGTAATAATTGCCAATGAAACATTACCAGCTGCGAAGATGTGAAGGAGAATAACTGAGCTTGAGACAATTCCTTCCTGTGCTTTTAAACTTACAACAACAGGAATAAAGAAAATAAGAAGTAAACCGATTACGAGTGGATGGTAGGCAATTCCCTCGAAAAAAATAGTGGCAAACAACATGGCTAGTAAGCAGGCTAAAAATCGATTCCAGGACGCACGTAATGATTTTTTTCTCGTCACTTGAATACATAAAATCGTTAAAATTCCTGCAGAAACATAGCTTTCAAGACCAATGCTTTGAGCGAGCATAATTGAAAGTGCCGTTCCTATCGCCGTTTTTAAGGTTCGATAACCAATTTTAAATTTCATACTTTTCTCCGTAACAATGATTTTTTTATTAATGCTCTATAAAACTACCCTTTTTCCTAATTTTATCAAAATTCAATCTTAATTTCAGTCCATAGACAGAAAAAAAGATGGGAGATCCCATCTTTATACTTCCTCGCAATATTGTTCAAACACACTTTGAAGTTTTTGAACCACTTCTGTTGGTGCAAAGCCTTCAATATCATGTCGCTCAACCATCGTGCAAATTTTGCCATCCTTTAACAAAGCAAATGAAGGGGACGAAGGTGGAAACCCAGTAAAATAGCTTCGAGCCTTTTCTGTTGCTTCCTTATCTTGACCTGCGAAAACAGTAACTAAATGATCCGGGCGTTTATCATAATGCAGGGCATGCGCTGCTGCAGGACGGGCAACGCCACCAGCACAACCGCATACAGAATTAATCATAACAAGTGTTGTTCCTTTTTGTGCTAATGCTTCCTCAACTTCAGCAGAGGATGTCAATTCCTTATAACCAGCAGCTGTAATTTCTTGCCGTGCTTGGCGAACAACATCATTCATGAAAAGGTTAAAATCGATATTCATCGTATCGCTCCTTGAATTGTAATTAGTAAGTTAACAACTATACTTATATGATACCAATACAATCGATATGATTCAAACAATCGACTTCACAAAAAGCGCGATTCCTGTTGGAACCGCGCTTTTGCTTAGCCTAAATAGGCCTTGAATAAGCTTTCAACTGCCGAAGTTACAGTTCGATCACCCGTAATGACTTCATTTTCAAGCTTTGGTAGTAAAAATTTCACGTCCGGATGATGGAAAAAGCTAGCTTGGAGCTGGTCTACAATCATCGAATACATCCATTCTTTCGTTTGAACACGGCGTCTCGCTTCAAAAACACCCGTTTGCTTCGTTTTTTGCTCAAAATCATTAATGATTTTCCAAACTCCATCGATTCCCTCATAATACAAAGCAGAACAAGTAGTGACTTGAGTTGGCCACCCTTTTGTATACGGCTGAAGGAAATGGACAATTCGCTTGTATTCTTCACGTGTTTTTTCGGCTAATGGTTTATTTTCACCATCTGCCTTATTGACAACGATCGCATCCGCAAGCTCCATAATTCCCTTTTTCATTCCTTGTAACTCATCACCTGCGCCTGTTAAAACAACAAGCATGAAAAAGTCAACCATGTTGCGAACAACCACTTCACTTTGACCAACCCCGACCGTTTCGATCAAGATCACATCAAAGCCTGCTGCTTCACAAATTAGCATCGTTTCCCGTGTTTTCCGATGCACCCCGCCAAGCTTTCCTTCAGACGGAGAAGGGCGGATAAATGCACGTGGGTTATTGGCTAATTCACCCATTCTCGTTTTATCCCCGAGAATACTCCCACCGCTAATGCTTGAGCTTGGGTCAACAGCCAATACTGCAACACGAAATCCTTGTTCACACAAGTACGTACCAAACGCCTCAATAAAGGTACTTTTTCCAGCCCCAGGAACACCGGTAATACCGATACGGATAGACTTACCTGACTCTGGCAGGAGCTTTTGCAAAAGCTCCTGTCCTTTTTGAAAATGGTGTTCGGCATTACTTTCTATCAGGGTAATGGCTCGGGCGAGCAGCCCTCGATCCCCACTCTTAACTCCTTTTGCCAGATCATCAACACTTAAATCTTGACCAGCTGACTTTTTCTTGAACCTTTTTTTGGGAGGAATGGAACTAGACTGTATCCCCTCCGCAAATGAAGGCTCTTGCCTATCCGAATTTTTATTCTCGTTCATTATCGAACCACTTCCTCGTATCCCAAACGCTGATAGATTGTTTCGATTACCTTTTGAGCTGCAACAGGAATGACGGTTCCAGGACCAAAGATAGCAGCAGCACCATGCTCATATAAATAATCATAGTCCTGAGCTGGAATAACCCCGCCAATCACGACAAGAATATCTTCACGGCCAAGCTTCTTTAATTCCTCAACAAGTGCTGGTAACAATGTCTTATGACCAGCAGCAAGTGAACTAAAACCAACAACATGAACGTCGTTCTCAACCGCTTGGCGTGCTGTTTCCTCTGGTGTTTGGAATAAAGGACCGATATCAACATCATAGCCTAAATCCGCAAAAGCAGTAGAAATAACTTTAGCTCCTCGGTCATGTCCATCCTGACCAAGCTTTGCAACTAGGATACGCGGTCTTCTTCCTTCGTTTTCAAGGAATTCTTCACACATTTGTTTAACCGTAGCAATCTCTTCCTCATTTGAGAAGGCGGTGCTGTAAACTCCGCTTATTGAGCGAATAACAGCTTTATGACGACCAGACACCACTTCAATTGCATCGGAGATTTCTCCAAGTGAAGCACGAGCTCGTGCTGCTTTTACTGCAAGATCTAAAAGATTTCCTTCTCCTGCTTCTGCCGCACGTGTAAGAGCTGCAAGTGCATCTTTAACAGCTTTTTCATCACGAGTTGATCTTAATTGCTCTAATCTTTCGATTTGAGATTTTCTAACTGCTGTATTATCAACTTCTAAAATGTCGATTGCTTCTTCTTTTTCAAGGCGATATTTGTTCACACCAATGATGGTTTCTTCACCAGAGTCAATTTTCGCTTGTCTACGAGCAGCAGCTTCTTCGATTCTCATTTTTGGAAGCCCAGTTTCAATCGCCTTGGCCATACCACCAAGATTTTCGATTTCTTCGATATGCATCCATGCACGCTCTACTAATTGATTGGTAAGTGCCTCTACATAGTAAGAACCACCCCATGGATCAATAACATTCGTTACACCTGCTTCTTCTTGTAGGAAGAGCTGAGTATTACGAGCAATCCTTGCAGAGAAATCAGTTGGAAGGGCAATCGCTTCATCCAATGCATTGGTGTGAAGAGATTGCGTATGACCCATCGTTGCAGCATGTGCTTCAATTAGCGTACGTGTAACGTTATTAAATGGGTCTTGTTCCGTTAAACTCCAGCCTGAAGTCTGTGAGTGTGTACGCAAAGCCAGTGATTTTTCATTTTCTGGCAAGAATGTTTTAATCATTTTTGCCCAAATAATCCGGGCAGCACGCATTTTTGCCACTTCCATGAAATAGTTCATCCCGATTGCCCAGAAGAACGAAAGTCTCGGAGCAAACTTATCGATAGGGATACCAGCTTTTAAGCCTGTTCTTACGTATTCAAGTCCATCTGCTAATGTATAGGCAAGCTCGATATCTGCAGGTGCTCCTGCTTCTTGCATATGGTAGCCTGAGATACTAATGCTATTGAATTTAGGCATATACTTGGACGTATATTCAAAAATGTCAGCGATGATTTTCATTGACATTTCTGGAGGGTAAATATATGTGTTACGAACCATGTATTCCTTTAAAATATCATTTTGAATGGTACCAGAAAGCTTTTCCTGGCTTACTCCCTGCTCTTCTGCCGTTACGATATAAAATGCCAAAACCGGTAATACTGCACCGTTCATCGTCATCGATACTGACATTTGATCAAGTGGAATCCCATCAAATAATATTTTCATATCAAGAATAGAGTCGATAGCAACTCCAGCTTTCCCTACATCCCCAACAACACGAGGGTGGTCGGAATCATAGCCACGGTGCGTTGCAAGGTCAAATGCTACGGATAAACCTTTTTGACCCATTGCGAGGTTTCGACGATAGAATGCATTACTTTCTTCAGCTGTTGAGAAGCCTGCATATTGACGAACTGTCCATGGACGGTTCACGTACATAGTTGGATAAGGTCCACGTGTATACGGAGCAATCCCTGGCTTATCGTCAAGATGTGTCATGCCTGCAAGATCATCATTCGTATAAAGAGGTTTGACTTTAATGTATTCGTTCGTTTCGAATAGAAGGTCATCAATCGATTTAGAAACTTCTTCTTCCGCTTTCGCCTGCCATTCTTGCTTCGTTACTTCTTGGTCCTTTAAAATTTCTATTTTCTTAAAATCTGGTTTACTCATTTTGATTCCACCTCCATTTCATCTAAAAGCTGTGCTAGTGTTTGGTAGCAATTGCTTTTTACCGTAATAAACTCAGAAATACCCGCTTCACGCCATTCTGATTCATTTTCAGGAGCACCAGCAATATAGAGTGTTAAACTCGGGTACTGAGCTTTGATTTTCGAAACAAATTCTGAACCTAATTCGTTGTATTGATCATTGCTTCCGCAAACACAATAATGACTTAATGAATTGCTTTCAACAAAAGCCATGGCAGACTCAATTGAGTTAACACCTTCACTTTTTACTGTTTTAATTCCACCAGGTGCAACGAAACCAGTAATAAAGTCAGCACGGGCTTTATGTTGTTTTAATTCACCAAGACAAATTAAGCCAACACAAGCTTCCGCTTTTAATGCTTCTGCACGGCCACGTAAGCTTTCATACGGCTGTGCTAATCGTTCTTGTGTAATGGTTTGAATGGAACCTTCTCCTGTCACTTCGTCCGTTTTTGAAACTTGAAGTGGTTGGTCTTGAAGGTTCGCATAAATATTTGTTCCAATAATACTTTGTTTACGAGTGAAAATATCTTTTTGACGCTTTTCTTTCACTGCTAAAATTTGTTCCTGGAGCCAGTTCGAACATAAAGTTGAAACTAGGCCACCTTTTTCGTCTATTTCCAAAAATAACGCCCATGCTTTTTCAGCAAGTTCATTTGTTAATGATTCGATATACCAAGATCCGCCAGCTGGGTCAACAACATTTTTCAAATGTGCTTCTTCTTTTAAAATAAGCTGAGTATTACGTGCAATTCGATCAGAGAACGCCGTAACATGACCTTCTGGTTCATTGAATGGGCTTACATGCAGGAATTGGATTCCTCCAAGAATGGCAGCAAATGCCTCATTCCCTGCTCTTAATAAGTTAACATACGGATCATATTTTGTTTTCGTGAACTGCGAAGTTTCAGCAGAAATCACCAATTTTCGCAAACTAGGCACAACTTGATAAGCTTCTGTTAACTTGCTCCATAGAAGTCTTGCTGCACGTAATTTGGACATTTCCATAAAGAAGTTGGAACCGATTGCAAATTTAAATACCATTTTTTCAAGAACTGTTTCCAAACTTATTCCACGTTCAGTCAATCTTTGAATATGTTCAACGCCTGTTGCTAAGCTAATTGCTAATTCTTGAATAGCATTCGCTCCACCATTGTGATAAGGTGTAGTGTCCACAAGAATCGTTTTTACATTTGGTAGCTTTTCGGCATGATAACCAATTGTTTTAGCCCATTGATCATAGGCAGCATCCATTTCAACACCAGTTTCAACAGCGGTAGCAACCGGGTCAAACCCAATATAGCCAGTTACTTCTGCTGACTTTCCGTTTTCCTCTGCCAATTGCTGCACAAGGGTCAAAAGGTCTGCTTGATATTGCTTTGCGTTTACACTAAATGGATGTGATGCAAAAACATCAGCTAAGATAGATGGAATTTCAACTAATACCTTTTCGGATAATTCAAAAGAAATAGCTGTTTGCCCTTTTTGAAATGAAGTCACGAGTAGTTCTTTCATTTCCTCGACATTTTCTGCAGGGATTGTTTGTGCAACCTTCCAGTCATTTGTCGCATAACCTAATGGATTGATACCACGGCGGTAATCTTCAAATCCTGGTATTTCTGATACGATTTTGCTTTCAACATCTTCTTTTGTATAAAGCGGTTTTAACCTAATCTCTTCGTATGTATTCTTAGATAGTGTATCGACAGGCTTTCCTTTTAAGGTTTCTTCGGCTTTTTGTTTCCAGCTTTCCGTTGTTGCCAGGTGGAAAAACAACGCTTAACATTTCATTCATACTCATAAGCCGGCTGTCTCAAGGACAACCTCCCCTCCCTCCAATTAATTACTTGTTACGAAATAGTATTAAAATTCTAATTATTCGGGCATCCCTTATTATTTTAGTATATCCTGACAAAACTGGCAATGTGAGAATCTCAGAAAGAGATAATTTTATTTATACTTGTAAAATAATTGGTAGAGTTTAAATATCGATACTATAGATATAACTGGGAATTTTCACCGAAAAGTATTCCAATGAATACTTTTGATTTTTTTTACAAATTCTAAAATTGATATTCGTTTTTGAATATCATCAATGTACAAGTATCCTACCTACGAGGTGATAGTATGAGTTACAAAGATCATTTGGATCCGCACTCTAAGCTTTTTCACCACACATGGACCCGGCCAAAACATTTGAATTCTCAAGTAAACGGACAAACGAAGCGAACTCAAAGCACGATTATTGCGAGAAGTAATGCGAAAGCCCACCATTGGTAAGGATTACTTTCATGGTACATTTTGGAAGGCTGACTTTTCTATCGGAAAAGTCAGCCTCTTTTTATAAGAAGGCTGTGTTAAATTTGTCTGTTGATTTCCGCTACAGGTGCTCCCTTTCCGCGGGGCGGGCAGTGAGCCTCCTCGGCGCGACTTGCGCCTGTGGGGTCTCACCTGTCCCGCTGCTCCCGCAGGAGTCTCGCACCTTCCGCTCCAATCAACAGAGTGCTCAAAAATCAACACCGTTCTTTAACATAGCCTATAAGAAAATCGCAAGTGGTTAACTTATGACCCCGAGCCCCTAGCCGCTGGAGCTAGTCACCCATCAAAATTATATACTTTCTTTACTTAGAACAGTAAAAGACCGTTACGCCTTTGCGCAACGGTTATATTTTAATAAATTGAAGTATTATCTTTTGAAATGTTTTCAAGTGTTTCTTTTAAATGCTGCAGGAATCGTCCACAAACGAGGCCGTCTAAAACACGATGGTCAAGCGATAGGCAAAGATTAACCATATCCCGAATCGCAATCATGTTATCGTTTAAAATTACAGGTCGCTTCACAATCGATTCCACTTGCAGAATCGCTGCTTGTGGATAGTTAATGATTCCCATCGACTGAATCGAACCGAAGGAGCCTGTATTGTTAACGGTAAACGTTCCACCACTCATATCCTCTGACGTTAATTTTCCAGAACGGGTTTTCGCTGCATATTCGGAAATTTCACGAGCAATACCTTTGATTGTTTTTTCGTCTGCATTTTTAATGACAGGAACAAATAATGAAGTATCCGTTGCCACTGCAATCGACAAATTGATATCTTTCTTCTGAATGATTTTATCGCCAGCCCATGTCGAATTAATTTGCGGATAAGCTTTTAATGCCTGGGCAACAGCCTTAACAAAAAAGGCAAAGAAAGTAAGATTATAGCCTTCCTTTTGTTTGAATTCGTTTTTGATGGCGTTACGGTATTGTACTAGGTTGGTGACATCTACTTCAATCATCATCCATGCATGTGGTACTTCCTGCTTACTTCGTACCATATTGGCCGCAATTGCTTTGCGAACACCTGTTACAGGAATTTCAATATCTCCCGTAGCGTTACTAATTGGTGAGGACGCAACTGGTTGTTTGGTAGATACAGGTTTTTGTGTAAGAAGTTCAGGCTGCGCAGGACGTTCAATCTCGTTTATGTTTACCGAAGGAACCCCCTCTGCAGTATGAATACCTGGTGCTGGAATTGTCCCTTCTTCAATTAGCTTTAATAAATCTTTTCGCGTGATTCGACCTTCTGCTCCAGTTCCTTGAACTTGCGTAAGGTCAATTCCATGCTCTTGTGAAAGCTTCAAAACAGCCGGTGAAAAGCGGACCTTCCCCTCTGCTTTGACTACTTTTGCAGCAGGAGCCGCTACTGATTGAGTATTAGACGGAGTTGCTGCTAATCGTGCTGCAATATTTTTGGCAGCGGAAACGACAGGGTCAACTTTCGGTTCATGATGAACAACAGGTGCAGAAGCTTCACCCCCTACTTCGATTGTACAAATAATTTCACCGACTGCAAGCGTATCACCTTCCTCAGCAATTAACTCCTTAATAACACCTGCAAACGAGGATGGAATTTCTGCATTCACTTTATCCGTCATCACTTCAGCTAATGGGTCATATTTATTTACGGTATCGCCAACTGATACTAGCCAGCGACTAATCGTGCCTTCCGTTACACTTTCTCCAAGCTGAGGCATTTTTATTTGTTCTATTGTCAAGGATTAACCCTCCTTTACCTTTAACCGAGTTGGTTTTCTTGCCGGTTTTGTAAATTTACTTGCCGGTTTCGCATTTTACTTGCCCGTTCAACGAATTTACTTGCCAGATTCGGTATTTTACTTGCCCGCTCAACGAATTTACTTGCCGGCTCAACGAATTTACTTGCCAGCTTAACAAATTTACTCTCCATAATGCTTGCTCTATTTTAAAACTCCGCTAGTTCCCGCATTGCCGCTTCAACCTTATCCGGGTTAACCATGAAGAATTTTTCCATTGTCGGGGCATATGGCATAGCCGGAACATCTGGACCAGCCAAACGCTTAATTGGCGCATCTAAATCAAATAAGCAATGCTCAGCGATGATCGCTGCCACCTCACTAATAATGCTGCCTTCCTTATTATCTTCTGTAACAAGCAAGACCTTCCCTGTTTTAGATGCTGCTTCAATAATCGCTTCTTTGTCTAATGGGTAAACGGTCCTTAGATCCAAAATATGAGCTGATATTCCATCGGATGCAAGTCGTTCAGCAGCCTGTAATGCAAAGTGAACGCATAATCCATAGGTAATAACGGTAATATCCTCTCCCTCGCGCTTCACATCAGCTTTTCCGATTGGCAATGTGTAGTCATCCATCGGAACTTCTCCTTTAATCATCCGATAAGCTCGTTTGTGCTCAAAGAAAAGGACAGGATCATCATCACGAATAGCCGCTTTAAGCAAACCCTTCACATCATATGGTGTAGACGGCATGACAATTTTCAAACCAGGCTGATTAGCAAATACCGCTTCGACAGATTGGGAATGGTAGAGTGCACCATGAATTCCACCACCATAAGGAGCTCGAATCACGATTGGACAATTCCAATCATTATTGGAACGATAACGGATTTTGGCTGCTTCCGAAATAATTTGATTCACAGCAGGCATGATAAAATCAGCAAATTGCATTTCCGCAATTGGACGCATCCCGTACATTGCTGCACCAATTCCCACTCCCGCAATCGCTGATTCTGCAAGCGGAGTATCAATGACCCGTTCTTCACCGAACTTCTCATATAGCCCTTGCGTTGCCTTGAATACTCCTCCCTTTAAGCCAACATCCTCACCGAGAACAAAAACCTTTGAATCACGTTCCATCTCTTCTCGAATAGCCATAGTGACCGCATCAATATAAGAAATGACTGCCATTTATCGCTCCCCCTTACTCATTACCATATACATATTTCATAGCGTGCTCCGGTTCAGCATAAGGCGCAGACTCAGCATATTCTGTTGCCTCATTAACCAAAGTCATAATCTGTTGATTGATTTGGGTTTCAAGCTCGTCAGTTAGGATTCCGGTTCCTTTTAAATACGCACTAAAAGTAAGGATTGGATCCTTTGTTTTTGCTTCGGCCACTTCATCCTGAGTACGATAGGTCCGATCGTCGTCATCTGAAGAATGTGGTGTTAGGCGATAGGAGATCGCTTCGATCAAGGTCGGTCCTTCACCACGGCGGCCACGATCAGCAGCTTCTTTCACTACTCGATACACTTCTAGTGGATCATTCCCATCAACTGTAACCCCAGGCATACCATAACCGATTGCTCGATCGGATACCTTTTCACAGCCAAGTTGTTTTGATAATGGGACTGAGATGGCATATTTATTATTTTCACACATAAAAATAACAGGCAGTTTATGCACACCTGCAAAGTTTGCCCCTTCATGGAAATCACCTTGATTGGAGGAGCCCTCTCCAAAGGTAACGAAGGTGACCAGATCCTTCTTCTCCATTTTTCCAGCTAAAGCAACTCCTACTGCATGTGGGACTTGAGTAGTAACAGGAGAAGAACCTGTTACTATCCTGTTTTTCTTTTGTCCAAAATGTCCAGGCATTTGCCGACCACCGGAATTCGGATCCTCTAACTTTGCAAAACCAGATAGCATAATTTCTGTAGCTGTCATCCCGAACGTTAAGACTACACCTAAATCACGATAGTAAGGTAGTATATAATCCTTCTCTCTATCTAGAGCAAAAGCAGCACCAACCTGTGCCGCTTCCTGCCCTTGGCAAGAGATGACAAATGGGATTTTCCCAGCACGATTTAATAGCCACATCCGCTCATCGATGCGTCGGGCTAGCAGCATCGTTTTGTACATTTCCAAAACTTGAGCATTACTCAGTCCTAACTCTTTATGGCGATTTTCTACCATTTTCAACCCTCCAAAAATCGATAATATGAGAGGCTTTTGATACCCTCGCTTCACGACTCATGTCTATATTTTCTTACTTAATCTTGTCTCTGTAACTGACTAGGAATGAAGAGAATTTCCATCGACCGCTAATGCCGCTTCTGCCATTGCTTCAGAAAGGCTTGGGTGCGGGTGAATCGTTTTCGAGATTTCCCAAGGTGTTGCATCTAATACCATTGCAAGTCCAGCTTCAGATATTAATTCCGTAACGTGAGGTCCAATCATATGAATTCCTAAAATATCATTTGTAAGTTTATCAGCAACAATTTTAATGAAACCATCATATTCCCCAAAAACGAGCGCTTTACCAATTGCCCGAAAAGAGAATTTTCCAACCTTTACGTCGTATCCTTGTTTTCTTGCTTCTGATTCTGTTATCCCAACACTTGCAACCTCCGGCTTACTATAAATACATTTAGCAACAAGCTTGTAATCTAATGGGTCTGGATTTTCGGCTGCGATGTGCTCAACGGCAATGATTCCTTCATGTGATGCAACATGGGCAAGCTGAAGTCCGCCAATTACATCACCGATTGCATAAATATGTGATTCCTTCGTTTGATAAAATTGATTGGTAGCAATCGTACCATTTTCAATTTGAATATCGGTATTTTCTAGACCAATCCCTTCGACATTTGCTTGTCTGCCAACAGAAACAAGGAGCTTCTCAGCAGTAAAGGTCTTAATTTGATCATTTACTTCCGCAGAAATCGTAACTCCTTCGTTCTTTTGCAAGGTTTCTGGAAGTACTTTGGCCTTTGTAATCAGTTTGATGCCTTTTTTCTTCAGCAGGCGCTGCATTTCCTTGGAAATTTCCAAATCTTCTGTTGGGATAATCGTATCTGCATACTCGATAACCGTTACCTCGACACCAAAATCAGAAAGCATAGATGCCCATTCAATTCCAATTACCCCACCGCCAACAATGATCATCGATTGCGGCAAATGTGCTAGTCCTAATGCTTCGTCAGAGGATAGCACAAACGTTCCATCAATTTGAAGTCCCGGTAGGGTTCGAGGCCGTGACCCTGTTGCAATCAATACATTTTTAGGGATCAGCATCTCATTTTCGCTACCATTATTCATTTCTACTGAAACCGTTCCGGGCATTGGTGAGAAAATCGATGGACCTAAGATTCGACCTGTCCCCTCATACACATCGATTTTCCCTTGTTTCATTAATTGTTGGACGCCTTTGAATAATCGCTCAACAATCGAATTTTTTCTATGTTGTACCCTTGAAAAATCTAATCTAATATCGTTTGCCGTTATCCCATACTCTTCGCTCTGTTTCATTGTTGCGAAAACTTCAGCACTCCGTAGCAGAGCCTTGCTTGGGATACAGCCTAAGTGGAGGCAGGTTCCACCAAGTTTCGCTTTTTCAACAATGGCTGTTTTTAATCCAAGTTGAGAGGCACGAATAGCAGCAACATATCCGCCAGTCCCTCCACCAAGGATCACCAAATCATATTCTTGAGCCAAAATTCTTCCTCCTCTATTGGAACTGAACGTTATCTATTCTTTCTTGAGGATACTTCTTCGCTTCTTCTTCCCCACGCAAAATGCGTAATGCACCTTCTGCAAGGGATTGAAGTTCATTTTCTCCTGGTTCAACCATCACATCTGCAATCCAATTAATTCGTTCCATTATTTCGGCAACAAGGATGTTCCCATAGGCTAAACCGCCAGTTAGGATAATACCATCGACCTTTCCTGACAATGCCACACTTGCCGCTCCAATTTCCTTCGCGACTTGGTAGGCCATCGCAGAGTAAATGATTTTAGCTTGTTCATTACCATTCATAATCATTTTTTCAACTTTTAATGCATCATTCGTTCCTAAATATCCTGTTAAACCACTTTCGTTCACAATTTTATTCATTAGTTCATTGTATTGGAATTGACCAGAATAACATAACGCTACTAAATCACCAATGGGAATCGTCCCTGCACGCTCCGGACTAAATGGTCCATCACCATGAAGACCATTGTTTACATCAACAACGCGGCCCTTTTTGTGTGCTCCTACCGTAATCCCACTACCTAAATGAGCAACAATAAGGTTTAAGTCCTCATATTTTCTATTTAAGCTTTTAGCAATCCTTCGGGCGACGGCTTTTTGATTCAAAGCATGAAAGATGCTTTTTCGTTGGATGAAGGGTAGGCCTGAAATTCGCGAGATCGGCTCCAACTCATCAACTACAACAGGATCGACAATGAACGATGGAATATTAAGACCTGATGCAATTTCATATGCAAGGATTCCACCAAGATTCGAAGCGTGCTGCCCAGCATAGCCATTTTTCAAATCGTCAAGCATCGCTGCATTAACATGATAGGTTCCGCCTTCAATCGGTCGAAGCAAACCGCCACGTCCACATACACCATCTAGCTTCGAAAGATTGATTCCCTCATAATCTAAAGTTTCAAGGATCGTCTGTTTTCGGAATTCATACTGATGATTAAAGACAGATCCAAAGGATTGAATAAAATCTGAATGATGTTGGATCGATTTTTCAAACAAAGGGATTTCATTATCGAAAACGCCAATTTTGGTTGAAGTATAGCCCGGATTGATTACCAGAATTCGATATTCTTTCTCGTGTTTCATAAGTTCCTCCTTGAAAAGAAATTCCTTTGTTTAACTGTGTGAATAAAATCGCTGCCCAAAATCATTCATCATCGTTCTATTCTTTTATTTGCAATAATTATGCCAAATTAAAATGTGGCGATATCATGAACATCTCGTTTGCAAAACGCGCATTTTTTTGCATACCCTGAAATTTATTGCACGCAATATTATTCAAGGTTGTATTTTTTAAGCTTATAATACAAATTCCGAACTGAAACACCTAACGCTTTGGCTGTGTGCGTTTTATTTCCATTGTAAAGTTCTAAGGATTGTTTAATGACAGCTTCCTCATAGGAATCTATCATTTCCGATAATGGTTTTATCTCTTGGCCAATGACATTCTTCCCACTTTCCTTTGCCAGTGCAATGCCATCAATATCCGGTAAATGATTGACATCAATCAACGTCTCATTTTTTTTCATAAAAATTATTGCTCTGCCCAAAACATTTTCAAGTTCACGCACATTACCTGGCCAATCGTATTGGTATAATCTCTTTAGTACCGTATCTGATACACCTTCGATATGACGCCCATAATCCTGGTTCTTTGAAATCAATAAGCTGCATAATGCAGGTATATCCTCTTTCCGTTTCCGTAACGGAGGAATGTGAATTGGCATTCGATTTAAGCGGTAATATAAGTCTTCCCTAAAAGTCCCAGTGGCAATGCCTTTTTCCAAATTAACATTAGTGGCCGCAATGATTCGAACATTAATGGAAATCGGTTTTGTACCACCAACTCTTACGATTTCCTTCTCTTGTAAAACTCTCAACAGCTTTGCTTGTGTGCTAAGTGTTAATTCACCGATTTCATCTAAAAAAATGCTACCATTGTTCGCTTCCTCAAATAATCCTCTTTTCCCGCCACGCCTCGCACCAGAAAACGCACCCTCATCGTAACCAAATAGTTCGCTTTCAAGTAAGGATTCTGCAAGAGCCGCACAATTTACTCGTAAGAATTTATTATATTTTCGATCACTCGCATTATGTATTGCATGGGCAAACAGCTCTTTTCCAGTTCCAGATTCCCCCGTAAAAGGACAGTTGCCGGTGTTTTTGCGCCTAATTTTGCCTGCTCAATCGCTAGATTCATTTCATCAGATTGGGCAACAATATCCTCAAACGTATACTTTGCTTCTAACGTTCGTATAATTTGGCGTGCACGATTTAGCTCTTGTGTTAAACTACGTATTTCCGAAACATCATGAATAATTCCCACACTACCTTTTAGAATTCCGTTAACAATAATGGGTGCAACATTGACAATAACCTCTCGATTTTTCGGGCCTACGCGCATGCTCACTCCGCGGACAGGCCTTCTCGTCTTTAACACCTTCATATGAACGCTTTCACCCTCGGATATATCCGCCGTTGCTGGTTGGCCTATGACCTTATCCTCTGTTAAGCCGGTAATTTTCGTATAAGCAGGATTAATAATCAGCCCTCTGCCATGCTCATCTACAACGGAAATCGCTTCCTCACTACACTGAATAATGGCTTCAAGCATGCTCTGTATTTCTGATTGCATTTGAATCCTCCTCAACACTTGAAATGATTTTCATATTTATTGTGCAATTTTTTTCATAGTATAGTTCTCATTATACAAGATGCAGAATCCTTGACAAATATTCAATATGAATTATGATTTCTGTAAAGGAAAACTTGTGAAGGGATACAGGTTATGGATCGAATTATTGCATTAATCATTATGGTTATACCTGGTTTTATTGCTGCCTTAGGGGTAAAGCTTATGCGTGATATGGTGTTTGGGATTTTACAACCACCCTTGCCGTGGTTATGGTTACAATTTTTAGTCGGAGCATTATTCTTTGTAGTGGGGTTAGGATTTATTGCCGGCTTTGTTCTTCACCGTGACCGCAAACGAAACAAAGTGCAGGTCAGATTTCAAAAAAAAGAAAGACCTTAATGGTCTTTCTTTTTTAGTATTGTTTTTTAAGTTCAACTGCTTTGGCAGGATCATCTGTTATAACTGCGCTGCACCCCATTGCAAACAACCGTCTTAACGAAGTAACTTTATTGACGGTATAGGGCCTAACAGCGATGCCATTATCAATTGAGTTTTGAAACACGTCCTCTAAGCCTCGATAATATTTTGGA
Organism: Bacillus sp. T3; assembly: GCF_033449965.1. NCBI lineage: Bacteria > Bacillati > Bacillota > Bacilli > Caryophanales > Bacillaceae > Bacillus > Bacillus sp. T3. Next base: position 1,466,915 of record NZ_CP137761.1, on the reverse strand, counting down.
TGAATTCCTCGTGCTCCAATTGATTTTGCATAAATCCATGGCATATATAGTGACACCGATAGCAATGGTGCTGTTTCAATATCCAGGTGCAAGGCGATAGGAATACACAACGCTATAGTGATTAAAGGACGAAATAATGATGCGATTATTAAGCTGATACTGATTGATCAATGCAATCACTTTCTCTTCCATCCCTGGATAGGGAAATACATTGTTTTTAAGTTCGATGTTACAAATGATTTGATTCGAACGCATCCATTCAAACACTTCTTCAAGACGAGGTACAGGTGTTTTTTGAAACCATTTTTTAAATTTATAATTGGCATTGAATTTTGAGATTTCTTTGTAGGTTAAATTTTTAATATACCCTGAGCCATCCGTCGTACGGTCAAGTTTTTCATCATGGATAACGACTAATACCCCGTCCCTTGTCATTTGGACATCTAATTCTATGCCATCGGCACCTACGCGTTCTGCTTCCATAAACGCTTGCATCGTATTTTCAGGGTTTAAGGCAGAATATCCACGATGTGCAAAGATTAAGGTCATAGCGCACTCTCCCCCTTCGTTAAAAATAAGGCTGTGTTAAATTAGAGTGTTGATTTCCGCTCCAATCAACATGTTCCGAAACAACATTGAGCTTAAACACAGCCTAAAATAAAAAGAGCCCCGCTGCAATCAATATCCGAAACCAAATTTAACATTGGGTGTCTAAATATAGTTGATTACAGGAGTGGGCTCCTAAGGTTCAATTTATATTATGATGCTTTATGCTCTAATCTAAGTTTATCCGCGACCATCGCAATAAATTCCGAATTTGTTGGCTTTGCTTTTGTCATGCTGACAGTGTAGCCAAATAAAGATGAAATTGAATCGATATTGCCGCGGCTCCAAGCCACTTCAATTGCATGGCGGATTGCCCGCTCGACTCGGCTAGCAGTCGTATTGTATTTCTTCGCAATGTCTGGATATAGAACCTTTGTAATAGAGCCTAAAAGTTCAATGTCATTATACACCATTGAAATGGCTTCTCTTAAATACATATACCCTTTAATGTGGGCTGGAACACCAATTTCATGAATAATGCTTGTAATGCTTGCATCAAGGTTCTTAGGTTTTTGTTCTGCTTGTGCAGGTCGATAACTCGATTGAGTTGGTTTTCGTAAAACGGAATTGCTTTTTCCGCTAACCTGACGAATATGATTTGCTAAATTTTCCATATCAAATGGTTTTAAAATAAAGTAGGATGCTCCAAGATCCACTGCTTTCTTCGTAACATCTTCCTGTCCAAAAGCAGTGAGCATAATAACATTTGGAAACGTGCTTCTGCTTGTTTCCCGCAACTTTTCTAATACCGCAAGGCCATCTAAATGCGGCATAATGATATCTAAAACAAGAACGTCTGGAGTTGTTTCCGCTAAAATATCAAGACATTCTTGACCATTATGAGCTACCCCAACAATCTCCATATCCTCTTGTGAAGATATGTACTCTTCGAGAAGTCCAACTAATTCTCTATTGTCATCAACCACACACACTTTTATCTTTTTCACCAATTGTTTTCCTCCTCAGTCCCTTTATAAGTCCATTCCACCTAATTCTATTCTAATGGAGAAATTCGACAATGCAACAAAAATTCCTTTTATTTTTTTAAAATTTTCTAAAAAATCCACGATATCTAAGTTTTTCTTTCTTTTTCTCATTGATTCGACTGATTTCGGCAGTTGACAAAAACTGATGTGTAGTTATGTCGAAAAATCTCTTTTTTTTTGATTTTAACATATTTTACCCATAAAAAATAGGCGCCAAAACGCCTATTTTTTATCTATATTCACGCTTCGTTTTTCTAGGAAGCTTTTCCTTTTCCTTTTTCATAAATATCGATGCCCGCTTCATTTAGCATCCACTCAATATGAACTCCATATCCGCTCGTCGGATCATTCACAAAAACATGGGTAACGGCACCAATCACCTTGCCATCTTGAATAATTGGGCTTCCGCTCATCCCTTGAACAATTCCACCTGGTTTTTTCTAATAATTTTGGATCTGTTACCTTAATGACCATCCCTTTTGTGGCCGGAAACTTTTGGGGAATCGTACTGACTATCTCTATATCAAACAAATCTACTTTGTCATCCTCAACGACTGTCAAAATTTTTGCAGGCCCTTCTTTTACTTGATGCGATAAGGCGATCGGCAATGGTTTATCCATCAAACCATTTTTTATTTCTTTATTTAACACACCGAATATTCCGAATGGACTATTCCGCTTAATATCGCCAATCACTTCCCGATCAGTCGAAAATCGAGCCAGTTTTTCTCCTGGATCACCATTGCTTCCTTTTTCAATCGATGTAACTGTCGATCGAACAATTTGTCCATCCTCAACGACGATTGGTTTTTTTGTATCCATATCAGAAATAACATGACCCAGCGCTCCATACTTGCTTGATTCTGGATGGTAAAAGGTCATCGTTCCGATTCCTGCTGCAGAATCACGAATATATAAGCCTAATTTATAGGTTTGTTCATCTTTATCCTTCATCGGCTTAAGCTGGGCTTTAATTTTTTCATTTTCGCGACTCACGACAATATCAAGTGGCACACCTGTCTTTCCAGAATCCTGAACGAATGGTGCAACATCTGTCATTTTTTCAATCGATTTACCGTTAATTTTTGTAATAATATCTCCAATTTTTATACCGGCCAATTCACCTGGTGAAACTTTTCCCGTTTCTGTGTCCACTTGATGATGCCCAACCACTAGGACCCCAACTGTGTTTAATTTTACACCAATTGATTGTCCACCAGGGATCACCCTGAAATTTTTTAGAACATTTACATCCACTTTCTTTATTGGGATTCCTGCGAGGTTTAAGACCATTTCTTCATGTCCTTCATGATTAGCACGAAGGGATAAGACATTCTGATCTTCATCCATTTTCATTACTGCTTGAGCATTTTCAGTTAACGTTGCCGAAACTCGCGCAGCCTTTGGAATGTCATAATGTTGACCCTCAAATAGGGTTATCTTATTAGGGACTGAAATATATTCTTGAAAGGGTTTATTAAACCCTAGAGCAATTAATGAAACAAGGAGAATTCCACCAATTAATTTTCTAAGTTGTTCAAAATTCAAATCCTTCACTCTCCTCGCTTCTAGTCTACACACTAAGATTGGCTACATCTTTAATTTTGCCTCCATTAGAATCATTTATAACTGCCAACAATATAAAAAAGCTACCCGAGTTGGATAGCTTTTCAAGTTACCGGCTTTAATTTGTCTGCTAATTGCAGTAATTCCTCTGCATGTCTCTTTGTTAAGTCAGTCATTTCCGCTCCAGAAATCATTCTGCCAATTTCACTAATTTTTTCTTTTTCAGACAGTGGCGTAACAGATGTCGTTGTTCTGCCGTCCTTTATTTTTTTGGCAATATACAAATGGGTATCAGCCATTGCAGCAACCTGAGGAAGATGAGAGATACATAATACCTGAGAATTAATGGATATTTTATGGATTTTCTCACCAATCGCCTGGGCAACTCGGCCACTAACTCCTGTATCAACTTCATCAAAAATAATGGAAGTTACACCTTGGTGGGATGAAAAAATACTTTTAATCGCTAACATGATACGCGACATTTCTCCACCGGAAGCTATTTTCGCTAAAGGCTTTAACGGCTCTCCAGGATTAGTCGAAAGGAAAAACTCAACGAAATCAATCCCGTTTCGTTGAAAATGATCTAATTTTTTAAAGACCACTTCAAAAACTGTCTTCTCCATATAAAGCTCTTTAAGCTCACGATGGATTAATTTTGAAAGATGTTTGGCTGATTTTTTTCGCAAGTCACTAACCTGCTTTGCCTCTAGAGTTAAATCCTTTGTAAGTGAAGCAAGCTCTAGCTCCAATTGGTGGATATGTGTTTCTTTGTTTTGGATGGTTTCGATTTCCTCTTCAATTTTCGCTGCATACTCAAGAATATCAGGAATTGTTTTCCCATATTTTCGCTTAAGTTGATTGATTTCTGTTAATCTTTCCTCAATTTCATTGATTCTGCCAGGGTCATATTCCATAACTTCAAGCTTATTTCGCAAGGAACGAACTGTATCCTCTAACAAATAGAAGCTGTTGGTAACGTGCTCACTCAGCTCTTTGTATTCTGAATCTAACTCCGCTGCATCCTCTAGGTGACCCATTGCCATCCCAATCCAGTCCAAGCCAGCCTGTTCACCTTGGAGCGCGGTATAACTTGACTGTAAGGCAGCAAAAATCCGTTCAAAATTAGCCAGCTTTCCCTTTTCTTCTAATAGCTCTTCATCTTCATTTATTTTTAAATTTGCATTTTGAATTTCATCTAATTGAAATTGGATTAAATCAAGGCGATGAGCCATTTTCTGTTCATTTTCATTTAACGCCTTTAAACGATTAAGTGTCTCATCATAACGCTTATACACGCGCTGATATTCTGAAAGTGCCACCGTCAACTGATCTGCGCTAAATTGATCCAGTAAAGATAAATGCTTCGTTTCATTCATTAGTTCTTGATGCTCATGCTGACCATGAATATCGATTAGTGTTGAACCAAATTCCCGTAACACAGCAATGGTTACAAGTTTACCATTTACACGGCAGACACTTTTTCCACTTTTCGTCATTTCACGTCGTAAAACAACCATTCCTTCTTCAATCTCAATCCCAAATTCTTTCGCTTTATCAAAAATACGATGCTCAGAATCATCGATAAGAAATAATCCTTCTATTTCTGCTTTATCTTCTCCATGACGAATAAATTCAGATGAGCCTCTGCCACCAGCAAGTAAATGGATGGCATCGATAATAATCGATTTTCCTGCCCCAGTTTCACCGGTGAGAACTGTTAATCCCTTTTCAAACGAAATCGATATAGCATCAATAATTGCGAAATTTTGAATCGATAATTCACTTAGCATAAAATTTCACCTCAACCTTAAAGCATATCTAGAAAGCGTTTTGATATAACCTCTGTATTTTCTGATGTTCGGCAAATGATTAAGATTGTATCATCACCACATATCGTGCCCATTATTTCATCCCAATCCAAGTTATCAATTAAAGCACCAATCGCCATTGCATTCCCTGGTAATGTTTTCATAACAATCAAATGACTGGCTGAATCGATTTTAACAAAAGCATCTAATAATGCGCGTTTTAATTTTTGAAGTGGGTTAAACCGCTGATCCGCTGGTAGACTATATTTATATCTCCCATCTAATAGAGGAACCTTTACTAAGTGGAGTTCTTTAATATCTCTTGATACAGTTGCTTGTGTTACGTTATATCCGTCACGCTTTAACCGGTCGACAAGCTCGTCTTGTGTTTCAATGTCATTATTTACAATAATATCGCGTATTTTTATATGGCGTTGCCCTTTATTCATTCAATTTCCACCTCGAAATTTCTCTTTTTTTCACGTTTTATGTATTATTTTATATACATATGGTAGCCGATTTCAGCTTAGATGTATACCCCATTCAACCCAAAAAGGAATAAGCAGTAGCTGCTTATTCCTCGTTTGTTTTCTTTGATTTTAATGCGCGGTGTGCTTCAGTAACAATTGCCGCAGGCGATTGCGGAAGTTCTACTTCACCAATGTTGTCTTGTTCACCATTCCAACGAAGATGGAGTAAGAATTCGATGTTCCCATCACCACCTGTGATCGGTGAATAGGATAAGTTTTTCACTTTATAACCAATGCCTTTTGAAAAATCAATAATTTGCTCTAATACACTTTCATGTACCGATGGGTCACGGACAATTCCTTTTTTACCGACTTGCTCACGGCCTGCTTCAAATTGCGGCTTTACTAAAGCAACCACATCACTTCCTGGAACAAGAAGAGTTTTGAGCACCGGGAGGATAAGCTTTAACGAAATAAATGAAACATCAATCGAAGCCAGGTTTGGCATTCCGTTTTCAAGGTCACTTGGAGTCATATAACGAAAATTCGTTCTTTCCATGACTACAACACGTTCATCCTGACGAAGCTTCCAAGCGAGTTGATTATAGCCCACATCAACGGCATATGACATTTTGGCACCATTTTGCAAGGCACAGTCAGTAAAACCACCCGTTGAGGAACCAATATCAAGGAGAATTTTATCGGCTACCTCGATCGAAAATTCACTAAGAGCCTTCTCCAGTTTATATCCACCTCGGCTAACATAAGGTGAAACATTCCCTTTAACCGTTAACGGAATATCTTCCCCAACTTTTTCACCTGGTTTGTCTAATCTTGTTTCATTGCTATATACTAGCCCTGCCATGATGGCGCGCTTTGCTTTTTCTCTTGTCTCGCAAAGACCTCTTTCGACAAGCAAAACATCAATACGTTCTTTTTTTATTTTCATTTACAACGCATGCCCTTTACTATTTTTTCCGACCAGCAACTGTAGCTTCATAACAACACTTTCAGTGGTAAAGTCGATTTCAGTTAATAATTTATCCACATCCCCATGTTCAATAAACTGATCTGGGATACCGATACGATCGATCTTAGCCTGATAATATCCGCGATTGTGTGCATATTCAAGCACCGCACTCCCAAACCCTCCTTGAAGAATGGCTTCTTCGATGGTTAAAATAGGAATACCTTCGGATAAAATAGCATTCAACATATTTTCATCAAAAGGTTTAATGAATCGCGCATTTACCACTTTAACTGAATATCCAATTTCCTCTAATATAATGGCTGCTTCGAGTGCCATTGGTATGGTTGTTCCAAAGGTTAAGATGACCGCGTCCGTACCTTCTTTAAGAACCTCCCACGTACCAATGTCAATGATCTTTAATTCTTGATCCATTGAAACTCCGAGTCCATTTCCACGTGGATAACGCATGGCAATTGGACCGTCATTATATTGAATAGCGGTATTAACCATATGCTGTCCTTCGTTTTCATCCTTAGGCATCATTAAGACTAAGTTTGGTATATGACGTAGGAAGGCAATATCGAATACACCTTGATGCGTTTCTCCATCTGCCCCTACTAGACCTGCTCGATCAATGCCAATAAAAACATTTAGATTTTGGCGACATATATCATGCACAACCTGGTCATAAGCTCTTTGTAGGAAGGTTGAATAAATTGCTAAGAACGGTTTCATCTCCTGTGTTGCAAGACCTGCTGCAACGGTTGCGGCATGTTGTTCAGCAATCCCGACATCATACATTCGTTCAGGAAACTCACTCGCAAATCCTTCAAGCTTCGATCCTACCGGCATGGCTGGTGTAATCGCAACAATACGGGAGTCCGTTCGTGCTAATTTTCTAACCGTTTCACTTACTAACGAGCTCCATGCAGGTGGAGCATGCTCAGGTTTGACAAAGGCACCTGTTTCAATTTTATAAGGGCCTGTTCCATGCCATGTTCCGGTTTTGTCCGATTCAGCTGGTTGATAGCCCTTCCCTTTTTCGTGATAACATGTAATAAAACTGGCCCTTCAGTCTTTTTAGCATAGCTAAAATTTTCAAATAGCTCTTCGTAATTATGCCCATCAACTGGGCCTAAATACGTAAAACCGAGCTCTTCAAAAAACATGCCTGAAACAAATAAATATTTAAGACTGTCTTTAATTCTCTCCGCGGTTGCTGCAAGTTTCCCTCCAACAGCTGGTACTTTTTTAAGCAGGTATTCAAGCTCATCTTTTACCATATTATACTTTCCTGCTGTTCGTAATCTACCGAGTACACTATGCAGCGCACCTACATTTGGAGCTATAGACATTTCATTATCATTTAAGATAACAATCATATTCTTTTTTTCATGACCGATATGGTTTAATGCTTCTAATGCCATCCCACCAGTTAAGGCGCCATCACCGATAACAGGAAGAATATAGGATTCTTCTCCCTTTAAATCTCTTGCAATCGCCATTCCCATTGCCGCTGATAATGATGTTGAACTGTGCCCAGTTTCCCACACATCATGCTCACTTTCCATTCGTTTAGGAAAGCCGCTTAATCCATGAAATTGACGCAAGCTATCAAACTCACTGGCACGCCCAGGTTAAAATTTTATGAACATAAGCCTGATGTCCGACATCCCAGATGATTTTATCCTTCGGACTGTCAAAGCATTTATGGAGTGCAATGGTTAATTCTACTACACCTAAATTCGGACCAATATGACCACCAGTTTTGGAAAGCTTTTCAATCAAAAATTTACGAATCTCTTGGCTTAGGACTTCCAATTCATCATTCTTAAGCGTTTTAAGAAATGAAGGGTCTTTAATCGATAATAGATCCATAAAACGGATCACTCACTTTCGTTTCTAAGTTCTGACGATAGATTAATGGTGTTACGAAAGAGACAATGAAATTATTAGTACATAATCGTTTATTTTGAAAAAAGAGCCGCTAACACAAATGTGATAACGGCATCCGTAATGTCCACTAACAGAACAAAAAAATCGTAACTATCGCCTACAATATATTGGTTCATATGTATTAATACAATGAATAATACACACTTCGGCTGTATTATATCATAAATAAATAGGCCTCTCAAACCTTCTTCTAAATTGACCAAATATTAAAATTCTCTTACGACCACAAGATCCGTGATTTCTGCTAATAAATCAATCTCTAAATTAGTACGGTTTAGATGATATTTTGCCGCCTCGTAATGCTTCCGCATCGCTTCTTTTGCACCTGCCATTGTTAGCAATGAAGGATAAGTGCTTTTTGAATTTTCCGTGTCACTTCCAAGTGGCTTACCGATTAATTCCTGATCCCCTTCTACATCGAGGATATCATCACGAATTTGAAAAGCCATTCCTAAATGCTTGGCAAATGACTCAAAGTGTTCTGCTTGTTGTTCATTTGCTTTCGCGATTTTCACAGCAGACATCACGCTGCAAACTAACAGCTTTCCTGTTTTATGTAAATGAATGTATTCAAGCTCCTCAAGCGATAATTGTTTCCCTTCGCCCTCGATATCTGCAACCTGCCCGCCAACCATTCCTTCAGCACCCGCAGACTGCGCCAACAATTGAATCAGGGCAAGCTTGGTTTCAGGATCAGCATCTCCTTCGGGCATTTGAGCTAAAACTTGAAAACTATAGGTCAACAATCCATCCCCAGCCAAAATCGCCATTGCCTCACCAAACACCTTATGATTGGTTGGCTTTCCTCGGCGCAAATCGTCATCATCCATGCTGGGTAGATCATCATGAATCAAAGAGTACGTATGGATCATTTCTATCGCTGCTGCAGGATAAAGTCCTGATTTTGTATCTAAACCAAAGGCCTTAAGGGTTGCGAAAAGAAGCAAAGGTCGAATTCTTTTCCGCCAGCCTTTAAGGAATACAGCATCGATTGTTTTAAATTTGCTGGAGCCTGAATACAATTGATGAAAGACTCCATTTGCTCCTCTAGCAGGAGTTTATGTTCGTTCGAAAAAGAGGATAAGGATAGATTTGTCACAATTATTCCTCCTCATTGATGGTGAAACTTTCGATTTGACCATCATCCGTTAAAATTTGCGTAAGCTGTTCTTCGACCGTTTTTAATTTATCATGACAAAGCTTTGAAAGCTCCATCCCTTCTTTGTAAATTGAGATGGCTTCTTCAAGAGGTACATCCCCTTCTTCAAGCTTTTCAACAAGGACCTCGAGCTTTTCCATCGCTTCTTCAAACGATACGGATTGTTGTTCTGGCATTTTCTACTCTCCTTTTATCTCTATGACCTGACATTGTAGGCTTCCATCAGACAACCTTACAGTTAATTGCTCATCTTGCGAAATTTGTGATATTTTACTAATTAATTTTTGTTCTTGATTAAACGTAAGACTATAGCCCCGCTCCATGATCTTTAGTGGACTTAATGCTTCGAGTTTTGCAATTTGATGACCGAAATCTTTTTGTTTTTTGTCCAAAAGGATTTGCATAGCTCGGTTCAAGGATTTTTTCAATCGTAACTGTGACTCTTTCGCTTCACTGATTTTTTTATTTGGATCATTTCGGATAAGGCGATTATGTAAGTTCTGATGGTGAATCGTTTTCAACTCAAGCATTTTTTTGCTATTTCGTACAAGCTGTTCTGTTCGCCGGTCAAGTTGTTCAAGCTTTTGCTCATAGAGCTTGTGAGGGTAGCGGAATGCATATGAACGACTTAAGCGATTTAAGCGAAGCTGATGAGAGTTGATCTTTTCTTTCATTGCTCGGAGCATACGCATTTTTCGATTCATTATTCTTTCGACTACCTCATCTATATGTGGAACGGCTAATTCGGCTGCAGCAGTTGGTGTCGGTGCCCGTAAATCCGCTACAAAGTCAGCAATCGTAAAGTCCGTTTCATGCCCAACAGCAGAAATAATTGGAATTTGGGAAGCAAAGATGGCACGTGCCACGATTTCTTCGTTAAAGGCCCAAAGCTCCTCAATTGATCCTCCGCCTCGACCAACAATTAGCACATCGATTTGATCGATTGTGTTGGCCTGTGCAATTGCCTTTGCGACAGACGAGGCAGCTTGGTCACCCTGAACGAGGGCAGGCAACAGCAAGATATTAGCGACCGGATAACGTCTTTTAATCGTCGAAACAATATCACGAATCGCCGCACCAGTAGGTGAAGTAATCACTCCAATTGTTTTCGGATATTTTGGTAGAACTTTTTTAAATTGCGGGTTAAATAAACCCTCTTTATTTAATTTCTCTTTTAGCTGTTCAAATGCAAGATAAAGCTCGCCTACACCATCTGGAGACATTTCCTTGATATAAATTTGGTATTGTCCACTTTGCTCATAAACGGACAAATCTCCCCGAATTAAAACCTGCATCCCGTTCTCTGGTTTAAACTTCATCCCTCGATTATCTCTAGCAAACATGACGGCAAGAAGTCTTGCTTTATCGTCTTTTAGAGTAAAATACATATGCCCACTGGAATGTTGTTTGAAATTAGAAATTTCACCCTTTACATAACAATCTTGCAAATGTGGGTCTGCATCAAATTTTCTTTTTATGTATTTTGTTAAAGCCGTCACGGTTAAATAACGATGTTCCATTAATCGTACTCCTTTCCAGAAGTAGGAGGTAACTGACGTCCAATCTGTCATTTAGAAATTTACACACCAAACAAACAAAACCCATTCCATTTCTATAAAAAATTGATTATCGTTACAATCATCGATAATCAATTTTTAAAAATGAAACAGGCCTGTTACATTATCGCACTTCGTTAAAACTTTGTAGTTTTTGTTGAATTTTTTTAGCAGATTTTAATGTATTGAACATCAACATGGTAATCGTCATTGGCCCTACTCCACCAGGAACAGGGGTAATGTATCCAGCTTTTTCTTTCACTCCAGCAAAATCTACATCGCCGCACAACTTGCCTTCACTATTCCGATTAATCCCAACATCAATGACAACTGCACCTGGTTTTACAAAATCTTCCGTAATAAAATATGGTTTTCCAACTGCTGCCACAAGTATATCCGCCTGATTCGTTATCGATTTAATATCAACCGTTTTAGAGTGACAATAAGTTACTGTTGCATGTTCATTTAAAAATAATTGTCCCTGTGGTTTTCCTACAATGTTGCTACGACCGACAACCACAACATGCTTACCAGCAATCTCAATTCCAGTTTCTTTCAGCATAACCATGACACCATAAGGCGTACAAGGTAAAAATGCATCTTGTCCAGTCATCATTCTGCCGATATTAATTGGATGAAACCCATCTACATCCTTTTCAGGCGAAATAGCTTCGATAATGCTTGTTTCATTAATATGGTCAGGAACAGGTAGCTGGACAAGAATACCATGAATTTTGTCATCATGATTTAATTCATCAATTTTTTGTAATAACTCCTGCTCAGAAATTGTCTCTGGAAGCTCGATTAATACAGAATGCATTCCTAATTCTTTACAAGTCTTTTCTTTACTCGTTACATATGTTCTTGATGCTGGATTATTCCCTACAAGGATGACCGCTAAGCCTGGGGTAATGCCAGCTTTTTTTAAGTTTTCGACCTCTTGGGCTATCTCATTCTTTTTCTTTGTGGCAATTTCTTTCCCACTAATGAGTTTTGCACTCATTCCATCTCCCCCTCTGTTCTGAATTGTTTTCCTGACTATAACATTTGTTCTTTTACTTTAGATAATACTCCGTTAATAAAGCGACTTGATTGATCGTCTCCGTACAATTTAGCAATTTCAATTGCTTCGTCAAGAACAACATTTGCCGGTACATTTTCCTTGCAATGGAGCAATTCAAAAATAGCCAATCTCAACAGGTTGCGGTCAACTGGTGCTAATCGTTCTAACGTCCACTTTTCTAAGTGCATTTTAATCAGTTCGTCTATTTCCTGTTTATGTAAGACAACGCCGGTCACTAGTGTCGTTAAGTAATCATCGTTTGGTTGGTCTTCTAAAACGTGTTCAATTGCAGCATTGGGTTCAGACTGACTCATATCAATTTGAAATAATGCTTGCAGGGCCTTTTCTCTCGCTGTTCTTCTTTTCATAAAAATAATACTCCTTTGCGGCTTAATATCCAATTTCCTATTAAGATAATAGCACAAAAGAAGATAAAAGAGAAAAAAACCAAAGACACAAGTGCAGTGTCTTTGGTTTTGGATTAAATCTCTTGCTCGAAATCGTTTTCAACCTTTTGGTTTTCGAATTGGATACCGACAATGTGAATATTGACTTCAACTGGCTCTAACGCCGTCATATTCAGAAGTGCTTGGCGAATATTGTCTTGGATTTTTTGGGCAACAGTCGGAATCGAGACACCAAATTTCAGGATACAATAAACATCGACCTTTATACCTTCTTCCGAAAGTTCGACCTTTACCCCTTTACCATGATTTTTTTTCCCTAATCGTTCTACTACGCCAGTAGCGAAATTCCCACGCATTTGTGATACGCCTTCAACTTCGCTTGCGGCGATTCCAGCAATTACTTCAATCACCTCAGGAGCAATCTCAACCTTCCCATGCCCATTGTTTTCTTGATTCATCTCCAAGATATTTTCACTCATCAAAAAAGCACCTCCAAATTAATCTTCCTTCATCACATCATGCAATTCTAAAAATTTCGTATTGAATTGCCCTTCCACAAATGTTTCGTTGTTAAGAAGCTTCAAATGGAATGGAATCGTTGTGTGAACACCTTCAATTACAAATTCACTCAACGCTCGTTTCATTTTTGCAATGGCTTCTTCACGAGTATTACCGTGTGTTATGACCTTCGCAATCATGGAATCATAAAATGGCGGAATTGAATAACCTGGATAAGCAGCTGAATCCATACGTACACCATAACCACCTGGCGCTAGGTACATATTGATTTTCCCTGGTGAAGGCATAAAGTTCTTCGCAGGGTTTTCAGCATTAATCCGGCACTCAATAGCCCAACCGTTAAATGTAATGTCTTCTTGTTCATATTGGAGATGTTCCCCGTTAGCAACTTTAATTTGCTCTTTAATTAAGTCGATTCCAGTTACCATTTCAGTAACAGGATGCTCAACTTGAATACGAGTATTCATTTCCATGAAATAGAATTTACGATTGCGATAATCATATATAAATTCTATCGTGCCTGCACCTGTATAATCAACTGCTTTTGCAGCTTTTACTGCAGCTTCACCCATTTCTTTGCGAAGTTCGCCATCTAAAGCTGGTGATGGAGACTCTTCTAGAAGCTTTTGCAAGCGTCTTTGGATCGTGCAATCGCGTTCTCCAAGGTGAAGTACTTTACCATGAGAATCCCCAAGCACTTGGATTTCAACATGACGGAAATCTTCAATGTACTTTTCAATGTATACGCCTGGATTGCCGAAAGCAGCGGCAGCTTCTTGTTGGGTCATATTAATCCCCTTCACAAGCTCCTCTTCGTCACGCGCCACGCGGATTCCCTTACCACCACCACCGGCAGTAGCTTTAATAATAACTGGATAGCCCATATCATTTGCTAAAGCAATCGCTTCTTCTGCATCTTTAATGATTCCTTTTGAACCAGGAACGATTGGTACACCAGCTGCTTCCATTGTACGACGAGCAACGTCTTTTGTTCCCATTTGGTTAATGGCCTCTGGAGATGGACCAACCCAGATCACGTTCACGTCACGGCAAAGTTCAGCAAAGTCAGCATTTTCAGCTAAGAAACCATAACCTGGGTGAATCGCGTCACACTCAGCTTTTTTCGCTACGCTAATAATGTTTGTGAAATTTAAATAACTATCTTTTGAAAGTGTAGGTCCGATACAATATGCTTCATCAGCAATTTGAACATGAAGCGCATCTTTATCCGCTTCAGAATAAACTGCGACGGATTCGATTCCAAGCTCACGACATGCCCGAATGACACGGACAGCAATTTCTCCTCGGTTTGCAACAAGTAATTTTTTTATCATTTTTAGAAACGCTCCTTATTCAGGCTTAACCAAGAATAAAGGTTGGCCATATTCTACAAGTTGTCCATCTTTAGCTAATACTTCAACGATCTCTCCGTTAATTTCCGCTTCGATTTCATTGAATAGTTTCATAGCCTCAACGATACAAACGATTGAATCGTTAGAAACCTTTTGACCTACTTTTACATATGCATCAGAGTCTGGTGATGGAGCTGCGTAGAATGTTCCAACCATTGGTGAAGTAATCTTATGTAGATTTTCTACATCTGCAGGTGCAGCTTTTGGTGCTTCAACTACTGGCTGACTAACAGCAGCTGTTTCAACTACTTTTGGTGCAACTGGTTGTGCAGCAGGTGCTACTGCAGCTACAACTGGTGCTGGTGCTGGTGCTGGTACTGCTTCAGCTACAACAATCTTCTCAGCATTTTTTTTCATTTTGATTTTGTAGTCATCGTGCTCATAAACAAACTCATTGATGCTAGACTGGTCCACCAACTTAATTAATTCGCGAATTTCTTGTACTTTCAACATTTTTTGACACTCCTTGTCCCACTAATTATATTATTTTTATTATGACTAGCTACTAATATCATACGATATTTCTCCATAAAAGCACAATATAGGATTCATCTTCGAGTATTTGTCGCTAATCAAATTACAATAATATAATAAACTTTTCTGAAAAGAAAGTGAATTTATTTTATTCCAAATTTATAAAAAAATTTCTAATCATGTTAAAAAACCCCATAATAAAAGGAAAAAGCCGGCCCTGGCTTTTCCCATTTTAATTAACATCCCAATCATTATCCCGATTTTTTTGGCTATTATTGTTCAAAAAATTATTATTTACCTACTTGATTATTTTTCGACATTACTTAGTTGGTTGAAAATCAACAACAACATTTTGCATTTCCCCGATTTCTGTCCGAACAAGTTGAATTATGTCATTTGCTGCTGCAGGAGAATGATCCTTTGCTTTCACTGTAATTCGTACCTTTTCCCCATCGGCACGAACGAGTGCATCATCATATCCCATTGTTTTGATTAAGGTCTCCAACACATTTTCCTTTGTTGCTAATTCATCAAGCTGTTTCATTTGATCATAAGCTTCGCTTCGTTTTTCTGCAGGAAGATCTGTTGACGCAATGATTTCATTTAATTGTTCCTTGACTTCATTTCGTTGATCCTCTACTTCTAGGCGTAATGCCTCAAACACCTCATCACTTGCCACTCCAGAGATAACTGTTTTACCATCCTCGGATTTTGTGGTAGATTCAGATGCTGATTTTTTTTCTGAAGTTTTTTCTTGAACATTAGCCATGTTGGTCACTTTTTGTTCAGGCGATGTAATGTAATAGACAGATAATACAACCACTAAGCTAAGCATTGTTAATAGCCATACAGTTTGCTTTTTCAATAACATTTTATAACTCCCCCTTAACCTTTTTTAGGCATGACTGCCACCCGATGACTTGGTACATCTAAAGCACGTGTGACGGCTTCTACAATCCATTTTTTCACCTGGATATTGTCTGCACCCTTTGCCACAATGAGAACACCGCGTATTTCCGGTTTCTTCGTTTCTACAACGATTGGTACTTCATTTTCACCTTCACGAATGATAACGAGGGAATCTTCCTTTGAGGAATCTTCTACATTTCTCTTCCCACCCTCGCGATCTGTTTCATCTGTTGTTTGTGTTTGTGTTTTGGAATTTTTCTCCAATACCTGTTTTTCTGTTGCATCGACATTAACGACAACAGTTACATCCCCCACTCCTTGTATTCCTTCAAGTGCTTCTTTTAGTTGATTTTCGTAAGCATCCTCATAAGTCTTGATAATATCATTTTGTTTCGTGCTTTTTTGGCCAAATGCTGGTACATCTTCACTGACCTGTTTATCTTTTTCATTGTTGAAGACGGGTAACTCATTACTAGCTGTATTATTCATAAATAGATTACTTATCAACATAATCGCAGCTCCAATGATTAATACAAGGACTAAATATTGATATTTCCCTGGTTTTTTCCCAGTGGGATCATGATTATTTGAAAGGAGCTTTTTTAACCTTGATATCGGCCCTTTATCATTATCCATTCTGCTCTGTTTTCCCCCTTCTACCATTTCTATCTCAATGGTTTGCTCTTTTATATCCCATTTTTGCGAGAGAAGTGAAGCGATGTCCGCATATTCATTTTCATTTGCTCGCTTCGATGGAAGAGGATTGCTTGTACTAATATCAACTGGTTCTACTACCGCTACAGCTTCAGCTGTGCTTTCAGGCTGCTCCAGTTTCACAATGACTTTCTTTAAGTTTTCCGGGAAAGCTTGCTGGTCGTCTTCATTCAAAAGAAAATCTATTTTAGCAATCGTTAGTCCGTATTGATCCATCAACTCCTCTTTTGCATCCTTTTCTAGTTGGACAGCCATTGTTTCTAAAATATATGCTTGTTGTGTTGATTGTATTTCTGTTTTCTTGTTTTCTATTAAATTTTCTATGTTTCCAGATTTGTTACTGTCCCAAATCGAAATTTTTGCCATACTTTCCTCAAAATCATTGGAAATTAATTTAAAGATTGGGGTTAGTATGACGGCTATTAGTAATAAGCCCGTTACCATTTTTGTGTATTTTTGCAGGTTAGAGTTTGGAAGTAGCATATCGATGACAGTAGCCAATAATACAAACAAGATAATATTGGTTATCCATTCTTTAATAAATTCCATTAACTCCCCACCTACCTAACCATCATCGTTAAATTTCCAGCTGCGATAATGACTGTTATGCTTAAAAAAAACATCAATGATACAATTGCTAACGCAGCAAACACATAAATCACACTTTTTGAGATGATGTCGAGACACGATATAATCGGTCCCCCACCTAAAGGTTGTAGAATCGCTGCAGCAAACTTATATATAAAAGCAATAATTAAGATTTTGAGTGCAGGAAAGGCGACAATTAAAAGGAGGATTCCAACCCCTGCAATCCCTACCGTATTCTTTAGCACCACTGACGCGCTAATTACCGTATCTGTAGCATCAGAAAACATTCTTCCAATAACAGGTATAAAGTTACCCGTAATAAATTTTGCTGTTTTCAGCGCCACACCATCTGTTACAGCGGTCGATGCTCCCTGTACTGATATAACCCCAAGAAAAATGGTTAAAAACATCCCTAGTAATCCAATGCTCCAATTTCGTAATAACGCAGCCAATTGAGTTACTTTATAATGCTCAGTTAATATGCTGACAATACTTAATAAGGTCGCTAAAAACAGCATTGGTAGGATAACATTTTGGATGAATACTCCGCTAACATTCATTAAGAACAGAATAACTGGATGAAAGAAGGCTGCTGAAATGACCCCTCCAGAGGAAGCGATTAAGGCAAGTAGTAAGGGGATTAAGGCTAAGATAAAATCAACCATGGAACCAATAGCTTGATTCGTATAATTCATCGCTATATGGAAGCTGTTTAAGGCGATGATCATCAACACCATAAACACGATGGCATAAGCGACTTTGCTGACTGTTCCTTTTTCAAAAGCATTTTGTAGCGACTGTAAAAACATACTAAAAACAGTTAACATGATAAGTGACCCTAGCAGCTTTCCATTTGAAATTAATTCGTGGAACGCAAATTTAAATAGTCCTGCTGACCATTCCTTTAACGAAAAATCCTTGCTTCCCTTGATAAAATCGTACAGGCTACCCTTTTGGCTCTCTGGCAAAAATCCTCCATATTGATGAACAATATCATCCCAAAAGTGTTTTAGCTCATCCATTTCTAAGCCCTTCAATTGCGAATCAACTATATCTTCTGTCGTGACGGTTTCTTCTGCTAGTGGTTCATTGCCTTCAACAGCTTGTACATTTAGCGAAAAAAGGCAAAAGACTAAAATCATTGGCAGGAGCGAGATCGATATTTTCTGCAACCGTTGCTTCATCATTTCACCTCTTTTAACAAAGGGATTAGCCTGGATTAATTAGGAATCAGCTTAATAATGGTTTCAATCATCACCGTTAAAATCGGGATCGCCATTGCTAAAATTAAGATTTTCCCTGCCAACTCAATTTTCGAGGCAATCGCCCCCTGGCCTGCATCCTTTGTGATCTGTGCAGCAAATTCTGCAATATACGCAATTCCAATTATTTTCAAAATGGTCTCAACATAGATGATGTTTACATTCGCATTAATCGCTATTTTTTCAATCATTTGGATGATTCCATAGATTTGATCAACAAGAAATAAAAATATGGCGCAGCCAACAAAAACGATTAACAGGAACGCGAAGTTTGGTTTTTGTTCTTTTAAAATCAACGCAAGGAAGGTAGAAACTAAGGCAATTCCAACAATTTGTAGAATTTCAATCGTTCATCCCCCCTATCCCTGAAATAGAAACACCGATTTGATTTTTTGAAACAAATCATCAACAATGGATGCAACCATAAACAGAATATAAATAAATCCAAATAGGGTAACCCATTGTGCATATTCCTTCTTCCCTACTTGATCCAGTATCGTATGCAAGAAGGCTACAACGATTCCGACTCCAGCAATTTTAAAAATCACATCCACTTCTAACCCCATCGTTTCTCCTCCTAAGTACAACAATCTGCTTAACGTGATTTACTAATGTACAGAATTACAATTCATACAGACAGCCTCCTACAATAGAAGGATGATTAATAATAACCCTGATAGGAACCCCAAGCTCTTCACCATTTTTTCGTATTTTGCTTGCCTTTCATAGGCATCATGCTCTTCTCTTTCTAAATGTGCCAACGCCAGTAAAATTTGTTTCTGCTGTGAAACACGATCATGCCGTCCAAGCGTTTCTCCAAACTGCTTCATGATTTCATATTCTCCCTGTTTTAATGCCGTTAGCTTCCAGATTTCATTAAGACTCTCCTCCCAGGCGATCTTAACAGTTGTCTCAGCACTAGTTAATCTTGCTGCAAAGCTTTCAAAAAACCATGAAAGCGGTTTTGCTATTTGGGTTGTTAATCTTCTGGCAGCTTCATGTAACGGTGTATGTCCATACATAATTTCTGCATCCAAGGATTGTAGTGCTGATTTTAACATTCGCAGCTGGCGTGGCCTCTCACTTAAATGTCTCGACGCCTCAAAACCTGTCCAAGTCGTTGCTACTATGATGAACACCGCACCAATTAGTTTCATCATGCTAGTTCACTCTCGCTTTTTGAAAAATCTCTTTTCCTGAACCATTTTTTATATAGGCTATCGTTCCAGGTCCACTGTTCCGATTAAGTTCAATAAAGCGCTGAAATACCCCTTGCTTGAGAATGGCCTGAAGCGATGGACGCTGTTGAATTTCGGCCAGAGTGTTTCCATGAGTCGTCATGATTAAAATGATACCTGCATGGACAGCCTCTAATATCGCTTCGGTATCCTCCTTGCGCCCAATTTCATCAACAATTAATACATCAGGACTCATCGACCTAATCATCATCATCATTCCTTCAGCCTTTGGACAGGCATCAAGCACATCAACACGAGGTCCAAAGGTGAGTTGTGGGATTCCATTTACGGATCCAGCTATTTCTGAACGCTCATCGACGATTCCAATTTTTTTTGGAACGATCCCACGTGAAGGATTACCTGTCGAAACGATTCTGGCAATATCCCGAAGGAGGGTGGTTTTCCCCGTTTGCGGCGGACCAATGATCATGGTATGAAGCCATTGCTCTTCACACAAATATGGGATCAACGGTTCAGCGATCCCAATTTTCTCCTTAGCAATACGAATATTAAAGGATGAAATATTCTGGATCGCTTTAACTTGGCCATTTTCTAAAATAACTTTGCCCGCAAGCCCAACCCGTGTCCACCTGCTATCGTTACATATCCACGTTTTAGCTCTTCTTCTATTGTATAAATGGAAAAATGACTAATTTTGCTTAGCAGTTGAACAGCATCCTCGGCTGTGGCATTATAGGATAAAAAATGAGGCATTCCGCCACTTGTTATTTCGATTGGTCGATTAATGCGAACTCTTATTTCCTCAATCCTGCTTTTAATCGTTGGAGGAACAGAAGAAAAAAGGTCTGAAATGTTTTTCGGTAAAAAGGCTAGAACGGTTTCCACAATCTCTCCTCCTCATGGTCTACCTCTCATTATTTAAAATGTATGCCTGCTTGACCAAACTAGAACTTTCATTTCATGTTAGATAGGCAAAAAAAAGGCACAATGCTCATCGCATTGTGCCCACTTGCTTATTCATATTTTGTCGTTAAATCATATAGTTCATCTTTTGTAATGGGTCCGATATAGTGTTCCCGGATAATCCCTTGCTTATCGATGATGAAGGTTTCAGGTTGACCAGTAACATTGTATTGCTTAGAAACTTTTCTGTTGAAGTCAAATAAATAGGTAGAAGTCGTTTTATGCTTTTTTACAAATTTTTTCACTCGGTCTTGTGTTTCCCCAAGATCCAAAATAAGCAATTTATACTTATCACCGTATTCCGTTTCAAACGCTTGAAGCTCTGGAGCCTCATCCACACAGGGTCCGCACCAGGTGGCAAAATAGTTAACAACGACCATCTGCCCCTTGTAATCAGACAGCTTCGTTACTTTTCCGTTAATGTCCTCTAATTCAAAGTTGTATGCAGCCTCACCAACATCTGTATGTTCACCTTTTGTCGCAAGGGAGATCCCAAAATAAACAAACAGGCCAATTACACCAGCTAAAACGAGGATTTTGATACTAGGTTTTTTCATCAGTATTTCTCCCTGGATCTTTCTTTATAATTCCCAATCAAAAGTTAGGTTTTTACCAGGACAGAGCCTGTTACCAACAGAACTCTTATATTTCATATTATTAATCTAATTGCTTTAGAAATTCGATTTCTTTCTGGAGTTTTGCTTGACGTAAACCATGAAGAAATACATATGCTATAATCGTTACACTCGAAATTGCGTAGGCAGCTATCACGTAATTCATCTTTTTAGCCTCCTTATTTAATCGCTTCTCTTACTTGCTCTTTATATTGCTCAAACTTATGTTTCAATTTCTCAAAACCTACTCCTCGAACAAGAAGGAAAATATATAAAACTGTTGTAAAGGCAATCATCGTAAGTAAAGCTGTCAGCATTTCAGGCTCAATTCCTCCGCCTGATTGGTTCTTCCCTTCTCCAAACACAACAGGATGGAATTTTGTATTCCACCAACGAATAGCCATAAATACGATCGGAACATCGACGAATCCAATAATTCCAAAAACAGCTGCTAATCTGGCTTTCTTCTCCCAAACTCCATCCATTTGACGAACCATTAAGTATGCAACATAGATAAACCAAAGTATAAGAGCCGTAGTTAAACGTGGTTCCCATGACCACCAAGTGTTCCAAGATGATCTTGCCCAAATGGATCCAGTAATTAACGTAAGTGTTAAAAATACAACTCCAATTTCTGCTGAAACATAGGCATACGTATCATAAATCCGCTTTCTTTTTACTAGAAAAAGAATACTAAAGACAAAAGTAACAAAGAAAGCTGCGAAACCGATCCACGCAATTGGAACATGCACGTAGAATATCTGATACACAACCCCCATTGTCTTTTCAATTGGTGCATAGAAAAAGACTAAAGATAGACCGACAATAGCCAGAATCAGTGATGCCCATCCTAGTATTTTTTGAAGCATTGATGCTTTTTCAATGGTTGGGGGAGCAGGCATTGAAGCGTTTCGCTCCTTTTTTACACTTACACTCATATTTATACCTCCAGAACGTATTCAATTAACAAGAAGCAAAGAACAAAGAAGATAACATCATATGCAGCAATTAACTGCATCCAAGCAATCGCATCTGGAGCTTCTCTAGATTAGTAAGGATATTTCTTGTAGCTTGTACAGCACCGATTAAGATAGGAGCCGTAATCGGAAATAATAGTAACGGTAACAGCATTTCACTGCTCTTCGAGTTTGAAGCAAGCGATGCCAAGAAGGTTCCGATACTGACAAAGCCAAAACTTCCAATAAAAAGAACAAGAATAAAGTATGGCAAACTTCCGAGTAGTCTAAAATCAAATAGTAAGAACAAAAATGGGATTGCAACTAACTCCACAATGATCATCATCGTAAAATTAGCTATCAGTTTTCCTAAATAAATACTTGCCGGTTCCATCGGTGCGATGAGAAGACCTTGCATTGTATCATTTTTTTGTTCTGAGAGAAATGAGCGGTTTAAGCCTAGTATTCCTGAGAACACGATGATAACCCAAATCACACCTGGAATTACCGCTTTCGTCATGTTATTGGATGGATCAAACGCAAAACTAAAAACTAAAATGACTAGCCCTGCAAAAATGATCATCGTCGCTAACACTTGCTTTGTCTTCAGTTCTGAATACAAATCTTTTTGAGCAATCAAGAGGGCAGTTTTAAAGAAGTTCATTATACTCCCTCCGTATGTTGTAAATATTTTTCTGTGACAAAATCAATTTGATTTTCGCTAATTTTAAAATCATCGGCTACTTTTCCATCTTTAATTATGATAATCCGATCACAAATTTCTGCTGCTTGTTTAAAATCATGGGTGACCATTAAAGTGGTGGCGCCCTTTTGTTTCATCGAAATAATTACATCATTCAAAATGCTAATTGCACCTTGATCTAAACCTGTATGCGGTTCATCTAACAGCAATAATTCTGGTTCATGGATAATGGCTCTTGCAATGGCAGTCCGCTGAATCATCCCACGGGAGAAATTTTTTACTGGCTCTTTTAAAAAGAAAGATAGACCAACATCTTTTATAAGTTTTACCGCTTTTTCCTCTACATCTTTTACCCCGTATAGATTCCCAAAGAAAACAAGATTATCAAGCGGAGAATAGTGTTCATATAATAGGCTAGAATGGGGTAGATACCCCATTAGCTTTTTTATATCATTTCCGTTTTTCTTTAAGTCAAGCCCGTTAATTTTCACTTCTCCGCTAGAAGGTTTAATAAGGGTTGCAATGACCTTTAACAAGGTACTTTTCCCAGCTCCATTAGGACCTAATATGGCAACTGTTTCACCTTTTTCAATAGACAAATTAATGCCTCTTAAAATCAATTTCGTATCTGCTTGTTTTATTAGTTTCTTTATTTGAATCACTTAGAGGCCCTCCCCACACCAGTTGTTATTCAACAAATTGATTCAGACTTAACTTCACCTGGACAAGATGCTGTTTGTAGGCCTCCAACTTGGCATGATAGTCACTTTCAGATATTTGCCCTTTATCTAGTGCTTCTTCTAATTCTAAAATTTTATCCAAAATGGCCTTTTGCTTGGCCATAAGATGTTTAAATGCCTGTTCTTCCTTATCTGCGTTTCTGTTCTGATTCTTCACCTTATTTTTCCAAGAAAAATAAGAGACGTAACCAATTCCAGCAAGTAAGATCGCACCTAAAACAATCATTAAATAATGGGGATTGAATTTATTCAGAGCCGACTGATTCCACATACGAAGATGACCAGGGTTATGGAAATCTGGAGCCGATTTCGTTACATTCCCTACACCCGTATCACTAGTTGTATCTGTTCCACCAGTTTGCGATTGAGTTGTACCACTTGCACTTGGTTGTTTGTCTTTATTATAAGTAAGTGTAACAGTTTGATTTGCTTGGATATTCTGGATTGTATAGGTTGTATAATTTTTCTCATCGATGCTAAGAGACTCTTGGCTTGCAACCTTTGCATCTTTAAATTCAATACTCCCAGATCCTTCAGGAACCAATACCTGATACATTGCAATTGGAAGATTAAATTTAATCGCTATATCTTGTCCTGACTTCACCTGATAAGTATATGGCAATGTTACCGAACCACTTGCAGGAATAGGGTCAGTCGTAACAAATCCAGTTTCCGTCTCTTTATACTTTACGGTTTCCTCAAGCATTTGCAGATTGGTGGCACCTTCTGGTAATGGTACTGAAATAACACCTTCTGACTGTCCGTCTCCCTTGTATTCTTCATCCGTTAGGTTTTTATAGTTAACCATATCCATTACTTGAGTGGAACCGTCTTGACTTGGCGATATGACAATATACTCCATGTCGATTTGGATCTTAGCATCAGTAGCAGCATAAACGGTAAAAAACGGAATCAATAATAACCCTAGGAGAGGGATAATGATTTTTTTCATCATTTCCCTTCCTCCTTCTTTTGACGATTACGGTTAAGCGCTGCTTCTATTTCGCGCTCTACGTCTGCCATTACACTTGCGTTCACATTCGTTTTGAAATTTGTTTCTTCCGATTTCAAAATTTTAGATACTTCTGTTTCATATTGCTTTTTTAAATTTTTATAATCAGACTCAGATAATTTACCCATCTTATGCTCAAATTCTATTTCATTCAGCGTTGTTAATAAGGCTTCTTTATCTGATGTTTTTTCTAGCTTATAGCCTTCGTTAATTGAAAATAGGTTCCAATTAAAAAACGGGGCCAATACAAGAAAGAAGCAGCTTAATGCAAGAATGGCCGTTAAAACCATTGAGATGATCGAAATCTCCATACTGTTCACATCCTACAAATACTTTTTTCGTTCTTCTTCAATTATGCTTGATAAAATCTCTTCTTCGATTTCATCCTTCTCTTGGTCGTCTGCTACCATTTCTTCACTATTACCATTTTTCTTTACCCATTTACGAATAATGAAGAAGATGCCAGTACCAGCGCCACCAATGGCTGCAAATGGAAGAACCCAAGCAGTTAGACTAAAGCCACTCTTCACAGGTGCAGTTAGTATTTCTTCGCCTAATGCCTTGACATAGTATTCACGGATTTCATCCTTGTCCATGCCTTTTTCCATCATGTCAACTAGCTCAGCTTTGAACGCTTCCGTGTTCTTACAGCCTGCCATATCACATGAATAATGATCTTGGCCACATCCACACGTACAGATAAATTGAGAAGCCACTGCTTTAAATTCTTTTGATTTAATATCAATTGATTTATTTTCTGCCCCAAAAACCGCAAATGCGCCTTGAAAAATAAACAGAATGATGAGGATTCCTATAGAAAACTTTTTGTTCACCTTAAGACACCTCTTTCATTACACCGGTATACCTTGGGGTAATATTTCCGTGCTTTCCTGTCCAAACTGCAAACAATGAACCAATTACGATTAAGAAAGAACCAGCCCATAGCCAATTCATCATTGGATTTACCTTAACAATAAAGGTTGCACGACCATCGTCTTCCCATGCACTTAAGACAATATATAAATCTTCCATGACGGTGCTGCTGATTGCCGGTTCTGTTGATGGTTGTTCCCAGTTACCGTAGAAGACCTTTTCAGGCTCAAAGCTACCAATTCTTTCGCCATTTTTAAATACAGTTAAATCAGCATAGACAATATCATTAACACCTTCACTACGTTGATCTAGGTTATCGTATACAAGCTTGTAATCTTTTATTTCAATTGACTCACCAATTGCTATTGTTTTCATTGTCTCTAAATCATAGTTTTGTGAACCGATAATTCCCATCGTGATAAAGGCAATACCGAAGTGAACTAGATAACCACCGTAACGACGGCGATTTTTTGTCATTAAGCGATACAAGGCAACTGCCGGATTTTCGCCAGTCATTTTTCTTCGTGCTTTCACACCACGGTAGAATTCAAAGTAATGAGTTACAAACAAGAGAACAATTACACCGTAGCCAATTACTGCCCAGGCTTTTTGCATGCCTAGTACAACCATTAGCGTCATCCCAACGATGCTGACAATAGCTGGAATTAAGAAATTTTTCTTTAAATTCTTAATCGTTGATCTTTGCCATGCAAGCAGTGGACATACAGCCATTACGAACATCATGGATAAAAGAATTGGTGCTTGTACAGTGTTAAAGAATGGAATCCCCACTGTTACTTTTGTTCCACGAACGGCTTCAGACACTAGTGGAAAAATCGTGCCCCAGAATACCGCGAATGCCGAACCAACTAATAATAAGTTGTTGATTAAGAAGCTACTTTCCTTTGAAACATAGGAAGTAAATTGTCCTGCACTCCGCTTAATTAAGTTGTAGCGGCTCATCAGCACATACATAGCTAAAATAACGGCTACTCCCATAAAGATTAAGAAGTACAGACCTAAATTAGAATCTGCAAAAGCATGAACAGAGGTTAACACACCACTTCTTACTAGGAATGTACCAAAAAGTGTCAATGCATAGGACACGACAATTAAGCAAATATTCCACACTTTGAGCATGTTTTTACGCTCTTGAATCATCACGGAATGTAGGAAGGCCGTCGCTGTTAACCAAGGCATGAATGATGCATTTTCAACAGGATCCCATGCCCAGTATCCGCCCCAACCAAGCTCTACGTACGCCCATTGACCACCGAATATATTCCCTAAACTTAGGAATAACCAAGCGATAATTGTCCAGCGTCTCGTCATTTTAATCCAGAAATCATCTGTGTTTTTCAAGATTAGAGCTGCCATTGCGAAGGCAAATGGTACAGCTAACCCAACGTATCCAAGATATAACGTTACCGGGTGAATAATCATCCCGGATTTTGCAGCATCGGATTTAAACCTCTTCCTTCTGTTGGAATCGTTGCTAACACTTCAAAAGGTCTGGCAACAAAACCAAGGATAAAGAAGAAGAAAACTCCATTTGCTAATAGGATGGATGCAATATAAGGAACCATTGGGTTCCCTTTCATCTTTCGTGAGAAAGTTACCATTGTTGTATAAAGAGTTAAGAAAAATGTCCACAAGAGTAGTGAGCCGGAATTTCCAGCCCATAATGCTGTCAATTTATAAATTAACGGCAGGTCACTACTTGTATAATCACTTACATACTTGTACTCAAATGCGGATGTTCCAAGGAAATAAAGTAGGGTTATCATTGCAAAAGATGATGTAACAAGAAGGGCAATGACGCCACCTTTACCGCTGTTAATATATTTTTGATTTTTTGTGCTGATTCCTAATGTCATAATCAGCAATGAATAAATTGCAAGTGCAAAACCGATATAAATCGTTGCATTAGCAAATAAATACATTACGTCACCTTCTTTTCTTTGGCCTGTTATTCTTCGTTGGAAGGCTTTTTGCCAAGCTTGTCCTTGTGAGTTTCTGGATCATAGTTTTTCATGTCCTGACCTTCGTACTTTGATGGACAGCGTGTCTTTACAGTTTCCGCTACAAAAGTGTCCTTTTCAGTAGGGGCACCTTGAAGGATACAAATAACACCTTCAGCGAAGTTATCTGGTTTTACTCCATTATGGATAACATGCATGATATTACCGTTATTGTCTTTTACATCAAATTTCAATTCAATTTTATCTGCGTCCCATTTGATGGTATCTTCAATAAGCAAGCCTTCCACGGTAACAAAATATCCATCACGATATTTTTCCTGATTTTTTAACAATTCATCCATCTTTAGTTCGACTCCACTTGAACCAGGTGTAGCAGCCATTAGAAGGAAAATAATCGCACCAGCAATGATAAAACCGCCCAGCATGACAATCGTATTTTTTTTCATGTCCGTTTCCCCTTTACCCCAATTTTTCTAGTTCTTTTTCATACGTTTCTTCATCAATTTCCCCATTGATTAACATCGATCTTAGCTTCTTTTTATGATCAGTTGAGTCCTTTTTCGCTCCCTTTTGTGGTTGCTTATCAAGGCTTGATTTTTTAGTAGAAACTTTTTTTGCTTTCGTTCCTGTTTGTTTAGAACTACGTGTATTCCCTCTTAAGCCAAGAAACACAAATACACCAAAAATGATAATGGAAAGTCCAATAACAATCGCTCCACCCATACCAATAATCGGTTGATCAGATGATGCTTTACTGTCCTTAGAATTGTTTGTCACTTGCTCAGTTGCAGTAGTCCCACTATGATTTTCATCATCTGGTGGTGATTGTTCACTTATCACGGACAATGTAGATTTGTTATCTTTTTTCACATAAGAAGCTGTAATATTTACCGCTTCGCCCTTTTTCTTATTCGTATATTGGTAAATATTGAGCTTTTCACCATAATCACTTTCCGATGTACTTGTTGCAGCAGGCTCCGCTTTAAAATCCTTTGATTTTAATGGAGCATAAAGAATAATATCTAATTTTTCTGTATCTGCAGGGTTCGCATAATTAAAGCTAAATGTTTTATTGTCTTTTACTTCGAATGGGTTTGTATAGTACTCTACTACGAAACTATAAGTTTTATCTTTTTTGATTGCACCTTGTGGTTTCCAGGTAATAACACCCTTATCTTTATCGATTTCAAAAGGTCTTTGAACCTCTGGGTCCGTTTCATTCGGAAACTCAGCAACTAAATACACTTCAAAGTTTTTATCGTTTACTGGAGCTGGAAATTCAATTTCCCCAGTATAATCCTTGCCTGTTTTATTCGTAAATGTTCCATAATACCCTACCAATAAAGATGGTTGATCTTCTGGCCATTTTTCTGGGTAGTCAAATTCAGGCATTACTTGAATTTGCATTTCTTTATACGGAAAATTGTCTGTTGGAAAGCTTCCCGCAGCATCTGCGCTTGGAATCGCTAAATTCAGAAAAAATAATATTGTGATAACAAATGATGCTAATCTAGTAAGCATTTTACTCCTCCTCGTGAAAACAAATCTGTTTTTACTATAATCCCCTTAGAAAAACTATAATCCTTTATGGGTGTCTTGCACCGCAGTACCGGTGAACATTTTGTTAAATGCTTAAATCGTTAGTTTTTTGCCATATAAAAATCAAAAAATATTCACATTTGCGAGCTTGATAACTTATTTTTCCACCATTTTTTAGTAAAGAGCCATTTTAAGCAAAGGATTACAAAAGGAATATTAATATAATTAACGCTTACACACCTATGTGATATTTGAATTTTTTATAACAAAAAGTTATTGGAATAATCAGCAAATATAAATTCAAGAAGGTCTTCTACTAAAGCCTCCTAACAGATACGAAAAAACTGACACTTAAATAAAAGTGTCAGTTCAAATTTTATTTACCTTGCATGTATCGAATGTACATGACAATATCATTAATATCTTGTTTGCTTAATTGTCTTACACCCTCTAAACCTTTTAACGATGGTCCCATTCTTGTTTCTTCGCGACCATATGCTGTGCTCATCCAAAGTTGTTCATTTGTTGTATATTGCAATTTTTGTGGGCTCACTAAAACTGTCCCCATCTTTTTCTTACCTGCTCCGTCAATTCCGTGACAGCTTGCACAGAACAAATCATAATGCTTCTTCCCGCTCTCTGGATCTCCACTTATTTTTTCTGGAACATCCATCTCAATCGATTTTTTCTGCCAGTTTCTCATATAAGCGACGACATTATTTATATCCTCTTCACTAAGATTTGCACCATAAGCTGGCATAACAGAACCTTCTCTGCCGTATTTTACTTGATTAAATAGATCTTTGTCTGTATAAGTGTTTAGGAAATGCTGGTTATTGAGTGCAGTGCCTTCTTTCGCACCTTGGCCTTTTCCATTATCTCCGTGACAAGCAGAGCATTGCTGTTGATAAATCCTTTCACCAGCTTCAATCGCTTTTTGGTTCTTTGGAGTTAATAAACTGCTATTGCTAATTACGATAATAATACCTATTGTTACTAAAATATAAATGCCAATGAGTATTTTCTTCATAACATTCCCCTTACTTAGGTGTTGTTGATGATGAATGAACAGATTACATGAATATTTTAACAACAGAATTCCTACTCATAACATTTTAATTATTACTATTTAGTGAAGAAATATACGCCAATATTATATGACCTAAAGAAAAAACCTCCATCCGTTGCTATAACGAATGAAGGTTTGCATTATTAACTATTAAGCACGAGATACGTAGCTACCGTCAGTTGTGTTGACAATTAAGCGATCCCCTTGATTTACGAAGAATGGTACTTGCACAATAAGACCTGTTTCAACTGTCGCTGGCTTTGTACCACCTGAAGCTGTATCACCTTTAATTCCTGGCTCAGTTTCAGTTACTTCTAGTTCAACCGTATTTGGAAGTTCTACACCAAGTGTTTCACCATGATACATCATAATCGATACTTCCATGTTTTCTTTTAGATATTTCAATTCATATTCAATCGAATTTGCTGGCAATTCAATTTGTTCATATGATTCGTTGTCCATAAAAACATGCTGATCCCCACTTGCATATAAATATTGCATTCTGCGGTTATCAATTTGAGCCTTAGCTACTTTTTCACCAGCACGGAAAGTTTTTTCTTGAATAGCACCATTACGTAGGTTACGAAGCTTTGAACGTACGAACGCTGCTCCTTTCCCAGGTTTTACGTGTTGGAAATCCATGACGCGCCAAATTGAGCCGTCTACCTCGATTGTTAATCCAGTACGAAAATCGTTTACAGAAATCATGAAAAATATCCTCCTAAATTTTCAGTTAAAGAACCATTAATTCTTTTGTTGAGTGTGTCAACAGTTCATTGTGTTCCTCTGTAATTAAAGTGTCATCTTCAATCCGTACGCCACCAAGTCCAGGAATATAGATCCCAGGCTCAATCGTTACGACCATTCCCGGTTCTAATTTAAGATCAGATTTAATGGAAAGGGCTGGACCTTCATGAACTTCTAGTCCAATTCCGTGCCCCGTTGAATGACCAAAATATTCCCCGTACCCTTTTTCAGTAATATAGTTTCTCGTTAAAGCGTCTGCTTCTTTTCCGGTCATGCCTGGCTTAATGCCTTCCACCCCACGAAGTTGCGCTTCAAGAACAACCTCATATATTTCTTTTAGTTTTGGGTCAGGTTTACCTACAGAAACAGTTCGAGTGATATCGGAAACATAGCCTTTGTAATAGGCACCGTAATCAAGCGTGATTAAATCACCCTTTTCAATTACTTTATCACTGGCAACACCATGTGGAAGGGCTGAACGATATCCAGAAGCCACAATTGTATCAAAGGAAGATGCTGTTGCACCTGCTTTTCTCATAAAGAACTCAAGTTCATTTGACACCTCTAGCTCAGTAAGCCCAGGGCGTATGTAATCTAATATGTGTTTAAATGCCGCATCAGCGATATCGGCAGCTTCCTTTAATATCTTAATCTCTGAATCCGTCTTAATCAAGCGCAACTTTTCAATTATACCGGAAATTGGAACTAATTCCGCTTTAACAGCATCCTGATAGGCTTTATAGGACGAAAATGAAACAAAATCTTGCTCAAACCCAAGCTTCTTTATTCCTATTTTTTCAGCTTGAGCAGCAATTTCCGAAATGATTGAAGGTCCGTGTTTAACAATTGTATAGCCCTCACATTGTTTGGTTGCCTGTTCAATATAACGAAAATCTGTAATAAACAATGCCCGGTTGCCTGTAATAAGAACGACACCAGCGCTACCTGTAAAGTTCGTCATATAGCGGCGATTATAAGGACTTGTAATGAGTACTCCGTCTATCCCGAGATTTTCAAACTGGGACCGCAATTTTTCAATTTTATCCATGAGACTATCCCCTCTCCTTTTGCCTTAACAATGGAATCAAATCCTTCATTTTTTTCAGCGAAACAAGTTGTAGCTATGTATGAAATTTAAATTAAAATCCCCTCTCCCTTTCCTTAGAGCAAAGTCCCCATTTCAATAAATTCATTCTAACATAAAAATTTTTTTGTTCACTATTACATGCACCTAAATTACTAATTACCCATGTTCATTCTCAAGTTTTCGAATTTCATTTTCCTCATAAGATATGGAATAACCAACAAAAACTCCATATAAGATATATATACAGACCGAGGTCATAATCGTCATTCTTTTTAATTCAATAAAAGGATTAATTCCAGGAAAGATCGGATTTAAGACAAAGAATACAAGTAAAAACAACACCACTCCATATCCTATTCCGACATACATGTTGTTAAATTTTCTTAATGAAATGTAGTAAAGAATTGCTGCGCCTATCGAAATAATTCCGATTAAAATAATCGAAATAACTGTTCCTAACCATTCTTCCTTCCATGCACCAATTGTCCATGGTTCAATAATTACATTTGGCCTGATTTCTGTGAAATGAAACACATACGCTAAATATGCTAACGAACTCCATAGCAGACCTCCTACAAATCCAATTGTCATTACCATCGCAAGAAAAGATAATGGCTTTTCACGTTGTGATTGCTCCAATTTCGCTTGATCTTCCGCCATTTTATACACCTCCATTTTCTATTATGTCCACCTGCATTTAATACATTGCAATCCAATAAAATTTAGTATATGAATAAATATTTGATTCCTAACAAAAGAAATTCCTTCAGCCTAGAGGTTTTATCAGTTTTTTAGTAGAATAAAATAAATAGTAAAAAATTTTTCGAAATGGATGATTTTCTTTTATAACGTTTTGATACTTACTTATCAATTCCTCCATATATTGGTTAACTTATTCGTTAAAAAGGTGTTTCCCTATCTCTGTCCAAAGCATAAAGTAATGAATACCTTTCACTTTCCATTCTGCTATTCTGATTACATTCATCGTAGCTTCCTTCATACTTACGTTTTGGTTTAGAGTTATGCATATATGTTGTTTAGAGAAAGAAAGTAACTGAAGTAAAGGGTATTTCCAAAGAAAACGTATAAAGTGTAAGACATCATAGTTTAAAATTGGTAAATTATGCTTATTATGCTCTTAGGGAGGTGGCTTTCTTGAAAAATCAAACTTCATTTATTATTGTATTGGGTCTTGTCCTATTGGCAGCTATTGGGGTTGCAGGTAGTTACATTGACAATCCAACCGGATTTATCAAAAGTATAGCTGTCATGTTGATCGCAGGTGTGGTCGTTTATTTTATTGTGAAACGGTTCTTGCTTTCCAACCCGGATAAACGAGAGCAGCGAGCATTTATTAAAGCTGCAAAAAAGTCAAAGAAACGGATGCATCAAAAAGAAGCAACGGTTCATCCGCGCCGTACAGCTTCAGCGATTACGACAATGAAGAAAAATATTAAAACGAAGAAAAGTTCGACTGCACATTTAACTGTTATCGATGGAAAAAAAGGGAAAAAGAAAAATCGAGCCTCTTTTTGACTCGATTTTTTTTGCACAAGTGCGGAGCCTATACTTTTAGGTCATTTTCCTTATTCAAGACCTAAACTGTTTGGATTACATTTACTTTGGCTCCGTTTGCCCAGTCTTTTATCCTTGATGATTGAAACTCCATGTTTTTAAAAATCGTGCGGCACTTTCCCTTCCAACATCCATCAGGTATTTCCGCTCATCTGCTGTAATGTCGAAATGGATTCCAGAAATCCCCTCAGTAGGAATAAAGATAATATCCTTTTCGTGTTTTCTAGAAATATAACGTGAATCATGGGCACTCATCATCGTTTCAAATAATGCCTCAAGAAGCTTGATCGCATTGTTTACATTATTCTTTTGAAGTTCTGGAGTTTTACTGGTTAATTTAATTCCTAGGACGGGCCTTGTTTTATCCACATGTTCTTTATCAAAAAGCCACATCGGAAAATTGCTTAATACT
The DNA here is from genome assembly GCF_033449965.1 of Bacillus sp. T3. Lineage (NCBI taxonomy): Bacteria > Bacillati > Bacillota > Bacilli > Caryophanales > Bacillaceae > Bacillus > Bacillus sp. T3. The sequence continues at coordinate 1,433,016 of NZ_CP137761.1, read as the reverse complement.
CCTCCATCTACAACAATATCTGAACGATCAAACGTTTTTATTTTTACGGGTTCAAAAAAGTAAGGGATACTACAGCTCATGCGAATCGCTTTAGCAACGGGAAAAGCATCAGGCGAAATTCCATAACTTTGAAGGTCATCCGGCAAGACGAGCATCCGGCCATTTGTTAAATCTGAGGCAACTACCCTCAATGCGTGTGGGGGAAGGTCAGAGAATGTATGAATTCCCTTTGCGGATAAAATTTCACTAATCCAATTTTCAAGTTTATTTCCTCGATATAACCCCATCCGCCAATAAATAAACAGCCATCTTGCAAATGTTGGGAAAATCACACTTTTTCGTTCATCCTTAAAGATATTAACATCTAATTGTTCTAGCAAATGAACTATTTCCATACTCGAATATCCCGCTGCCACCATCGCAGCAACAATGGAGCCTGCACTGGTTCCCGCTACTCGACCAAAGGTGAAGCCATTCTTCTCCACTTCCCCAATTGCACTGGCAATCGCGAAGCCTTTAATCCCTCCTCCAGAGAAAACACCGTCTATAATCATCCATGTCACCCCTATCGAGACTCCTCGATACACTTTAATCGGGTGCAAATGAAAATAGTACGGTGTACATGTATTTAAGTAAAATATTCTATCTTAGCCTCAGGAAAAAACGTCCCAATATAGTTTCTTAATGTTTGCTCAAGGTTTTGTGCTTCGTCGGTAGGATACACATACTTGCCAATCCCATAACGACCCCATTTATATTTTCGTTTTTCTTCATCCATTTCGAGCTTCGTCTTTGGATATCTTTTTTCAATTACTCGCTTTGCAGGCTTTGTAAAACGGTGCTGAATCATTTCAAACGTTAACCCTGTTGTATCAATTCCTTGTAATGAATCGCTTAGGCGTTCAAACAGTTCATGATAGCCTTCCTCCCAGCCTTCATGCTTGTAGATAGGGGCAATGATAAAGCCAAGCGGATAACCGGCATTAGCGACCTTTCTGGCCCCTTCTAATCGTTCATCAAAGGATGATGTACCAGGCTCAAAATTCTTAATCACATACCTTGAATTGACACTAAAGCGAAATCGGGTTTTCCCATTATGCTTAGCATCGAGAAGATGGTCGACATGATGATACTTCGTTACAAACCGAAGGAGACCGTGCTCAGTTTGGCCTATGAATTCTATTGTTTTCTTGAGCGAATGAGTGAGATGATCGAGCCCGACGATATCGGATGTACAGGCAGCCTCAAACCGGGTTATTTCAGGCTTTCGTTCATCCATGTACTTTTGGGCTTGAGCGAAAATTTCGTCCAAATTGACGTACGTACGAATGTATGGCTTACTTCCAAGAGTTGTTTGTAAGTAGCAGTAATGACAATGGCCCATGCAGCCTGTAGCAAGCGGAATCGCATATTCCGCCGATGGTTTGGATGTATCGAATTTAAGTGTTCTTCTAACACCAACTACTAGTGTAGATTTTGCATTTCTGTATTGCTGTAGTTCGTTATCGCCAGGGATCCCACGAATCTGATTATGGGAGGTTGTTTCCCTTATTTCCAACCCCATATCGGTGAATTTTTGTTTCAATTCACGGCCGAGCGGATATTCTAGTGCCTGAGGTTCGATAAACACAAGTTGGGGAGTGAATGGTTCCATTGTTTGCCCTCTTTTCTTTCTTAGATTACCTGTTTTTAGTATGGACATTTTGAAGAAACGAGGCGTGGAAAAATATTTCCATTGGGACAGTAAGGGTGGCGATGAGAAAGTGTCGTTCAAGGTTGGGGATGTTTGATTGAGCGGTTGAGTCTTTAGTAGACAGCGGTTGTGGCAGAGATTAAGAATTACTTGATTGGACGATTAACGTAGACGTGCATTTAGGGGTTTTTGTGTGCATATCCTGACTTTAATGAGCATATCAGGAGATAGTCGTGCAAAAATTTAAAAAGTTGTATCATAAAATAGAAAAGTTGTATCATATATTTTTTAAGTTTTATCATATATGTTCCAAAACGTGCATATACAGTTTCAGACGTTCATATATTTTGCCAAAAAATCGCTATTTTGTTAAAAGAAAGTCCTTAATTATCGAAATTCACTCAAAATGTCAAATTTCAAAGAAAAAATTGCAGAAAATAATTTGAAAATTCTCAAGAGATATAAATATTGCTATTTTTTGATAAACATTTCGTTGGTGATCTTTACCATTAATCAATAAAAAAAACAGAGGATGGGGACTTTGCCCCATCCTCTTTCTCGTTCCTATTTTATAAACCGCATTTTAATTGTGCACCACAGTTTGTGCAAGTGTTGCAGCCGCCCATTTCTTCAACTGTTCCTTTACGGCAAACCGGACAAGTGTTGCCGACTTCAGATCCAATTGTCACATTTGTTTTGCGAAGTTCGATAACCGTATCAACAAGTACAACATGTTGATTCTTCGCTTTTTCTTTTAACATTTCTTTTGATTCTTCAAAGCTATTTTCTTCAGCTTTTAAGGTTAAAACCTGGCTGTCACGTGATCCGTCAACGTAAACAGTACCGCCTTTAGCTCCACCCTTGTAAAGACGTTCATAAACCTTTTCAACCTGCTCAACGCTGTAACCTTTAGGAGCATTAACAGTTTTACTAATCGAGCTGTCAATCCAGCGTTGGATAATGCACTGTACATCTGCATGTGCTTCAGGTGCCAACTCCATTGCTGTAACAAACCAATTTGGTAGGTTACTTGGATCTGCTTCAGGGTGTTTATCCAAATATTCTTGGACGATATCTGCCTTTACTTCAATAAATTTACCTAGACGACCGCTACGGTAATAAGAAAAGGAGAAATATGGTTCTAGGCCTGTTGAGACCCCAACCATCGTCCCAGTGGATCCTGTGGGAGCAACAGTCAATAAGTGTGAATTGCGAATTCCGTTTTCTAAGATTGATTCGCGCACATCTTCAGGCATTTTTTTCATGAAACCAGTATTGATAAATGCTTCACGAAGACGATTTGTTTCTTCTTCTGTGTTCCCTACTAAGAATGGGAAGCTTCCCTTTTCTTTTGCCAGTTCAACAGAAGTACGGTAAGCAGTCGTTGCGATTGTTTCAAACACTTTGTTGACTAGCTCATTTCCTTTGTCAGAGCCATATTCAGTTTCACAATAAATGAGTAAGTCATGTAAGCCCATTACACCTAGTCCAACACGGCGCTCGCTGAGGGCTTGTGTTTTATTATCTTCTAAGAAGTATGGAGTAGCTTCAATAACGTTATCCTGCATGCGTACGCCAACTTCAACAGTACGCTTTAATTTTTCATAGTTAACTGTTTTTGTTTCTTTGTCTGCCATTTCAGCTAAGTTTACAGCAGCAAGGTTACAGACTGAATATGGTGCAAGGGGTTGTTCCCCACACGGATTTGTTGCAACAACTTTTTGACCATAAGCTTGAGCGTTAGTCATGTCGTTTGCATTATCGATAAAGAAGATACCAGGTTCTGCAGAGTATGTTGCGCAAATGTTGATAAGATTCCAAAGCTCTTTTGCTTTGATTTTCTTATAAGTACGAACCTTGTAACCAAGTTTTTCCCACTCGCGTACATCCCCAACCTTGTGCCATTCTTCGTTGTAGATTTTCATTCCCTCAGCATCATAGCTTTCAACGTCTGGGAAACGGAGCTCATAATCGCCATCGTTTTCAACAGCTTCCATGAATTCTTTTGTTAAGCAAACAGAAATGTTTGCACCTGTTAAGAATTCAGAATTATGAACGCTGTAATTTCCACCCTCGCTTAACTTTTCCTCAGCGTCAGCAATAATCTGAAGGTCAAAGCCACCATAACCAGGGATATTTTTGTAATTGATGATCCCTTGGTACATTGCTTTTTCTTGTTCTGTAAGTGGAGTGAATTTCAACTTATCTTTTGCTATTTTTTTAATTGTTTCATCTTGTGTATTTTCAATCAAGAAACGCAAAATTCTTGGGTTCTGCATTTTTGAAATAATAAATTCAACAATATCAGGATGCCACGTTTATACCGTCCCTTTCAGGATATTTCCACTACACTGGGTAGTCGGCCTAGACTATATCATCACCCACAGCATAATCTGTTTGGGGCCGGGCGCTTATGAGAGTTTATTGTTGGGACTCACTCTCTAGTCGTTGAACCTTCGCCATAACCTTTGCCCTATGACGCTTGGCTGCAGATTGTCCAATACATGTAATTTTTAGAGCCATCACGCTCATCGTTTCCAATCACGTTGTGGCTTACATGTCTCTAAGGATTTCCCTGCAATTCACCCGATTTTCTAGTCGTTCATTTTCTGAACGACGCGGACTAGTATCTCAATAAATTGCTCTTCTCTACCGTAGGTTTTTTCATGGCATTTTTTACATAAAGTTATACCATTTTTTAGATCAAACTGTTTCTCAGGATAATTTCTTTTAGGGTAAATATGATGGGCTGCAATATTTCTAGAGCTTGAATCACATCCAGGCATTTTGCACCTATAACCGTCTCTTCTATAAACAAGATTCCTCCATTCCTTATACTCCGCGGAATAGACTACTTTGTTTGGCACGACTCTATTTGCCTTGAGATAAAGTCGGAAACAGTCGTTACTACAAAATGATTTCTTAGATCTAGTTGATAAAGAAAACCTTCTTTCAAAACCTTTATTACAGTAATGACAATTTTCCTTAACACGATTTTTCACTCTAGATAATTTTATTTTTTCCAGTGATTCTATTGAATGTTTTAATCCCCTTCTAGCAGCAGCTTTATCAATTTCATTATGACCTCTTATATCCCAGCCAAATGCAATAATTCGGTCTAAAATTGTTGTATAACTTACCCCTAGTTCATTTGCAATCACTGAATAACCCTTTTTTAAAGTTACGTATTGATGAAATAACCATTCTTTATTGTCATAAATTTTATCACCAAACTTAAATGGTTTTTTCCTAATACCAAAACGCCTTAAACGTGATTTTACAATGTGAATTGTTACCCCTAATTCATTCGCTATCTGAGTTATAGTTTGATTTTCTAAAACATACCTACGATACAAAAATTCTTTATTTAATTCCACCTAGACCACCTTCCGAAAGGAACGTACGTTCTATAAGGGAATTATATAATTTTTTCTGCAATTTGTCATTTTTGTTAATCCGCTTGCATGATCATCTGAGCTCCACGTCTTGACCCACCTTGCTCAACAAGATGTGTTAGCTTCGCAATATCATCCAACCAGGAAACTGAACCGGATGATTTTCCATTTACACCTTTTGCCAGCGTGTTTCGTGGACGAAGCGTTGAACCATTCGTTCCAACTCCACCGCCACGGCTCATGATTTCCATGACCTGCTTTCGGTGCTCAGAAATCCCCTCACGAGAATCCGGGACAAACGGCATAACGTAACAGTTAAAGAACGTTACCTCTGTGCCTGCTCCAGCACCGTATAATACGCGACCTGCCGGTATAAAGTTTAAGTTCACAAGTTCTTGATAGAACTTATCGAACCATTCCTTCCGCTTCTCTTCCGTTTTTTCGACTGAAGAAAGACCTGTGGCATTACGCTTGGCAATTTGCTCATAGTAAACCTCAAGAGGCTTCTCAATCACATCAAGAGGACGTCTGATTACACCAGTCGTCGCTTCCTGCGGATCATCTAACACTCCGCGGAATTCCTCATCAACTAGAACGGTTGCCATCTTGTTTTCCCAATCAATATCTACAATAAAACCAAGTCCGCGTGCTGGGAATTTTGGATCCTCTTTAATCGTAAGAACGACGAAATCTCCAGATGTTAGCGTAATTTTTTCCGTATCTTTAAACGTATACCGATCTAGCATAACAAGCCTTGATACACCTTTATGAGTAAGATTCATATCAGGGGTTATCGGATGCACCTGTGGAAATAATCGGATATCCTCGTTCAGTCTCTCAATGTTCATATTCATTTTTTTTGGTAGCACAACAGACATGATCACATCTCCTTCAAAAAATTGTTCTACTAAGTCCTCATTTGACATTTGATAGAACCATTTGTAAATCTAGCTGTTCTTTAATAATCATAAAGTTATCACATCCATCGGCTTAATTCAATATATTGTGTTCGCAATATTTTCGACACCACTATATATTGTGTTCAATTCAAAAAACCATTATTTTGTCAAACTTAAAAATATCTATAATTAAGAGAAATAAAGAGAAAATCGCGGAAATTCATCATAAAAAGAGAAATTTCAACATAATTTAAACCTTGCACTTCTTTTTTTCAGAAAATAATCATAAAAAATAAAAAGCGAATCATCGCTTTTTATTTTTTACCGCTTATAATTCCATCCATCATTTTCGTAGCGCTCTTTGGCCAGCTTGTGGACAAATTCTAGTTCCTCTTCGTTTAATTCGTATGGCACTAAATCAATATTTAAGCCCTCTGAAAATCCCTTCCAAAACGCATCTTTCGCTTCTGATAGGGTAATTTTTCGGCTGCTAATTTCATTAATCGCTACAGCTTTATTTTTAAAAGCCTTTTGCATTCGCTCTTTCACTCGCTCATTAGGATATTTAAATAAACTAAACAACTTATCCTCATCCAAGTCTAAAAGAATCGAACCGTGCTGGAGGATGACCCCTTTTTGTCTAGTCTGAGCACTCCCTGCCACCTTTCTACCTTCCACAACTAGCTCATACCAGCTTGGGGCATCAAAGCAAACAGCAGATCGAGGATTTTTTAATGATTCCTTCTCTTCTTCCGAGCGTGGAACCGCAAAATACGCTTCGAGCCCTAAATATTGAAATCCTTTCAAAATTCCTTCAGAAATAACGCGATAGGCTTCTGTTACAGTTTTCGGCATTTCTGGGTGGTCTTCTGAAACAATAACGCTATATGTGAGCTCGTGTTCATGCAAAACACCGCGCCCCCCTGTAGGTCTACGCACAAAACCTAAACCATGTCTTTTGACAGCATCCATATCTATTTCTTTTTCTACCTTTTGAAAATAACCGATGGAAAGCGTTGAAGGACTCCAGCCATAAAAGCGGATCGTCGGTGGAATTTTCCCCACGCTATGCCAATCTAACAATGCTTCATCCAGCGCCATGTTAAAAGCTGGCGAACAATCTCCCGAATCAATGAAACGCCATACTTCTTTTTCCATATCCCATCAACCTCAACTTTATAATGTTCATACATTTATAAAGTCTAACAAACTGCATACTGAAAACAAAACTATACGCATTGCACCAATTGCAATCAAAAAGTTTTTTGGGTATTTTCTTTACTCTATGGTAGTTGCCCTTATATAATTAAATATGGCTTATGATAGCTTGAAAGGAGCAAGGAACATTGGATACACTTTACATCTTACTGATAATGTTGGGAGCCTTCCTTATTTACACTGTCATCACATGGTTCTACCAACGTAAAATCGTTAAAACTCTGACAGAAGAAGAGTTTCGTGCCGGTTATCGAAAAGCGCAATTAATTGATGTTCGCGAACCAAATGAATTCGAAGCAGGTCATGTTATTGGTGCAAGAAACATTCCTCTTTCACAATTAAAAATGCGCATAAAGGAAATTCGCCCAGATAAACCTGTTTACCTTTATTGCCAAAGTGGGGCGCGAAGTGGTCGTGCAGCCCAACTATTATATAAAAAAGGTTATAAGGACCTCTCGCATCTTCAAGGCGGCTTTAAAAAGTGGACTGGCAAGATTAAAAGTAAATAATAAGCAAAAGGCCGATCAACGATGATCGGCCTTTATCAATTTAAACTCTATTTACAAAAAAAACACTTTCCATCTGTCAAAGTATGTGTTTTTTTGATATTGTTCGATTTTTTGTAATATTTGAGTTATTCATATAGTTAATACTATTGATATAATGTTTATATCAAAGGAGGAGACAACTATGAAAAGAAAATTCCGTAAGAACTTTCAACAACTCATTATTCAGAATCGGCTCGAAATCAAAAACAATCCTTATGAAATGGAACGAATAGAAAAAAAGATAGACGAAAAGCATTCAAGACCTCATGTATCTCGTTGATTCACAATTTCAAAATAAACGATAAGCACTTCCACCAGTTAAAAGCGGAAGTGCTTATTTTATTTTTGCCTACTTTTGATAGCGCAGCACCTGGCTTTCGTGCTGCTAAAGCTTCATCAAGTCTACTAACTACGGTCGTATGCGGAGCATCCTGAACGATTTCTGGTGTTTCCTCTACCTCTTTTGCAATCCGAATCATAACATCAATAAAGGCATCAAGCGTTTCCTTTGACTCCGTTTCAGTCGGTTCAATCATCATGCACTCTTCGACATTTAGCGGGAAGTAGATGGTTGGTGGATGATAGCCAAAATCAAGCAATCGCTTAGCAATATCAAGTGTCCGAACCCCAAGCTTCTTCTGACGTTTACCACTCAGGACAAATTCATGCTTACAATGCTTATCAAATGGTAAATCATAATAAGCTGAAAGGCGTCTCATCATATAATTTGCGTTTAGTACTGCATTTTCCGTTACTGCCTTCAATCCATCTGGCCCCATTGAACGGATATACGTATAAGCCCGTACATTAATACCGAAATTACCATAATACGGTTTCACACGGCCAATCGATAGCGGCCGATCATAATCTAAGACATATTCATCTCTATTTTTCGTAACTACTGGTTTAGGAAAAAACGGAATCAGCTCTGCTTTTACGCCGACTGGCCCTGAACCAGGACCGCCACCACCATGTGGCCCGGTAAAGGTTTTATGCAAATTTAAATGTACGACATCAAAGCCCATGTCTCCTGGCCTTGCTTTTGATAATACTGCATTAAGATTCGCACCATCATAATAAAGCTTTCCGCCAGCACGATGAACAATCTCGGCCATCTCCACGATATTTTCCTCAAACAGACCAAGTGTGTTCGGGTTGGTTAGCATTAACGCTGCTGTATCCTCCCCCACAACTCGTCGTAAATCATCAAGATCGACCAAACCGACTTCATTTGATTTAACGGTGACGGTCTCGAGGCCAGCAACTGTTGCGGATGCAGGATTCGTTCCATGCGCAGAATCGGGAACAATGACTTTAGTCCGCTTCACATCTCCATTCGCCTCATGCAGGGCACGAATCAGCATTAGTCCAGTCCATTCCCCATGGGCTCCGGCCGCTGGCTGCAAGGTAACCTCATCCATCCCTGTAATTTCTTTAAGGTGCTGCTGCAGGTCATACATAAGCTCAAGAGCTCCTTGAACAGAGCTCTCATCCTGAAGTGGATGAAGGTGGGCAAAGCCGTTAAAACGCGCGACTGATTCATTTATTTTCGGATTGTATTTCATTGTACATGAACCTAGTGGATAAAAGCCGGAATCGAGTCCATGATTCCGCTTCGACAATGCTGTGTAATGTCGGATTATATCAAGCTCTGAAACCTCAGGAAGGTTCGGTGCATCCTCGCGCAAATATTCTGAAGGGATTATGCTTTCTAGTTCAACCTCTTGGATATCCATTTCTGGCAAACTATAGCCAATTCGCCCCTTAGTACTACATTCAAAAATGAGCGCTTGATCCTGTTTAAGCATGGTGATCCCCCACTTCTCTCACAAATTCATCAATCTCTTCTTTCGTGCGCAGTTCCGTAACAGCGACTAGCATATGGTGCTTTAATTCAGGAAAGTCGCGCCCTAGATCATAACCGCCAATCATGCCTTTCGAAAGTAGGAGACGATTCACTTCCTTGACAGGCTTTTCTAATTTAATTACAAACTCATTAAAGGAGGGGCCGTTAAAAACAACAGTCATACCGGCTTCCACTAAGGATTTTTTAGCATAATGAGCCTTCTGAATATTGGCGAGCGCCATTTCTTTGACACCCTGCTTCCCTAAAGCTGTCATCGCCACCGATGCTGCAAGAGCATTGAGCGCTTGATTCGAGCAAATATTGGAAGTCGCTTTATCACGACGAATATGCTGCTCACGCGCTTGGAGGGTCAGAACGTAGCCACGTTTTCCATTCTCATCAACTGTCTGCCCGACCAACCGCCCCGGTACCTTACGCATTAATTTATTTGTCACAGCAAAATAGCCACAATGTGGTCCCCCAAATGCGGTTGGTATTCCAAAGGGCTGGACATCACCAACGACAATATCTGCACCAAAGTGTCCCGGAGGAGTTAATGCACCCAGTGCGAGCGGGTTACTTGAAACCACGAACATTGATTTATGTGCATGAACAATCTCTTCAATTTCTTTTAGCGGTTCAATTCGACCGAAGAAGTTTGGGTATTGGACAATGACTGCCGCAACTTCATCAGTCATCATCTCAGCAAGTTTTGCCAAATTCGCAATACCATCAGCATAAGGGAGTTCGATTACGTCAATGTATTGCCCTTTTGCATATGTTTTTAATACTTCTTTCGACTCTGGGTGAACACCACTAGAAACGAGCACTTTTTTTCGTCGGGTTTGACCTGCACTAAGCATCGCTGCTTCAGCCAGTGCCGTTCCACCATCATACATCGAGGAGTTTGCCACATCCATTCCAGTCAGCTCACAGATCATGGTTTGAAATTCAAATATGGCTTGAAGCTCCCCCTGAGAAATCTCAGGCTGATACGGTGTATACGCTGTATAAAATTCAGATCGTGAAATTACATGATCGACAATCGTTGGTATGTAATGATCATATACCCCGGCACCGAGAAATGATGAATACGTTTTTAAATCAGCATTTTTTCCTGCAAGCACACCAAGTTCTTTTAGTAGCCCAGACTCTGATTTTGCTGGTTTTATTTGGTACTCTCCTTTAAATCTTACTCTCTCAGGAATATCACTAAAAAGCTCATCAACCGTTTCGACACCAATGGTCGCGAGCATCTCATTCTTATCATTTTCGGTCATTGGTAAATAACGATGCTTCATTCGTTCTCTCCTCCATCATTTATAAACTGGTTGTTGTTTTTTTATAGAAAGGCGTCTTCACGATTTTTGCCTTTAAACGTTTCCCACGTATTTCTACTTCCACTTCATTATCAATAGATGACTGCTCAGTCTTTAATAGCGCTAAACCAATATTTCTTTTTAAGGTAGGCGATTGAGTCCCCGTTGTGATTTCTCCAATTAATTCTTCACCCTTATATACTGGATAACCATGTCTTGGTATCCCACGATCAATCATTTCAATTCCGACGAGCTTCCTCGGAGCTCCTTTTTCACGCTGCTCTTTTAACACCGCTTTTCCAATAAAATCTGTCTCCTTATTAATCTTTACTGCAAAGCCTATTCCCGCCTCAATCGGAGTGATGTCAGGGCTTAGTTCTTGACCGTATAGTGCAAGCATTGCCTCAAATCGCAAAGTGTCTCTTGCTCCTAACCCACAAGGGATTACACCTTCATCGCTTCCAGCAGCTAAAATTGCATTCCAAATTTGAATTGCATCCTTTGCCTCACAATAAATTTCAAACCCATTCTCGCCGGTATAACCTGTTCTAGACACTAATGCCTTCGATCCCTGAATCGTTACATCTTGTTGAAATTGAAAAAATCCCATATCCACTAACTGTATGTCAGCGCAAAGTTTTTGCAGAATTTTTTCGGAAGCAGGACCTTGTAACGCAAGTTGCGCTGTTTGCTCTGATAAATTAACAAGCTGTACGTCCCCTTGTAAATGGTTATCGAGCCATTGGTAGTCCTTATCAATATTGGATGCATTGACGACAAGCAAATAGTGATCGTTTGCTCTTTTATAAATGAGCAAATCGTCTACTGTACCACCATTCTCGAAGCACATTGCCGAATACTGAGCCTGACCAATCATTAATTTTGATACATCATTTGTCATCATCTTTTGAAGGTATTGAAGACTGTCAGCTCCCATTACTTCAATTTCACCCATATGAGAAACATCAAACAAGCCGGCTTTCGTTCTGACGGCTTCATGTTCATTTTTTATGCCAGAAAATTGTACCGGTAGCTCCCAACCACCGAAATCAATTGTTTTTGCACCAAATTGCTTGTATACATCGAATAAAGGAGTTCGTTTCAACTTCGTCATCGTCTTCCCCCTAAAAAATTAGTAGACAAATCTTGAGCTTCAGGTGTGCCAATATACTGTTAAGTTTGTCTGTTGCTTTCCGCTCCAGGTACTCCCTTTCCGCGGGGAGTCTGGGAGCCTCCTCGGCGCTTTAGCGCCTGTGGGGTCTCCCAAGACACCTTCTCCCGCAGGAGTCTCGCACCTTCCGCTCCAAACAACAGGTTGCCCAAAAATCAACAACGTTTTTTACACAGCTAAATAAAAAAAGACAGAGACCTCCCGTTGTTCTTACGAGTGGTCTCTGTCCTGGCACCTGAAAGTTTACCGAAAACGGCTGTCCCCTTTGGTGGCTCCAATATTTCGGAGCTCTCTCCAGAGCTGCGTCGAATAAGAGTTCTTTTGCCTGAGAGATTCGCTTTTACGCTTGCTCCTTCGGCGCCACATGGAGTAGTCTCTCCCCTTATTGTCATTCGCATCTATATTTTTTTTGATATTGGGTAGGATAATACCCAAATACATAAAAATTACTTCCCCAATTAACAACTGTGGGAAATTTCAAAACATTTACTATTATTATCATCCTACCATCGAAACGTAATCTTAAGCAATATCTTTATTCATAAATATAAGACGCTAAATTATATCGTTTCGAACATTTTATGCTTTTATATTCTTAATATGATAAAGGAGCTGGAAACAATGTCTGTCCAAATCAATTTCGATTCTTCCTGGCAGGATGAATTTTTGCAAAGAATGACCAACGATGGTCCTTGGGGGAATTGGGAGCTATATAAATTAGCGATTGATGTGGAAGAGCACACAGTCATTCAAGATTTCGAAGGACTTCAGGCACCGAAGCATTTATCTGATTTGACACCACTACCCCACCAGCTCGAAGTAGCAAAACAGGTCGTTGAAAACATGCATGGAAAAGCGATATTAGCTGATGAGGTCGGACTCGGAAAAACAATTGAAGCGGGATTAATTTTAAAAGAATACATGATCCGTGGGCTCGTTAAGAAAGTATTAATTCTCGTGCCAGCCTCATTAGTTAGCCAATGGGTTATGGAGCTTAACTCGAAATTCTACATTCCGGCGATTGGTCAGCGAAAAAGCTATGTATGGGAGCAATATGACGTTGTTGTTTCCTCGATTGACACAGCAAAACGCAGTCCCCATCGTGAGATTATCTATGAACAAAATTATGATTTAGTGATTATAGATGAGGCTCATAAACTTAAAAACAACAAAACAAAAAACTATGAATTTGTGCAAAGCTTAAAAAAGAAATTTTGTTTACTACTAACAGCAACACCGATTCAAAACCGAATTGAAGAAGTCTTTAACCTAGTTTCACTATTAAAGCCCGGTCATTTAGGAAATGAAACGGCTTTTTATGAAAAATATAAACGTGACAGTCGCTCCATCAGCGACGATCAACACCTCAAAGAGCTGGTCAATAAGGTGATGATTCGCAATCGTCGTGCCGACACTGGAATCGAATGGACGAAACGTCACGTTGAAACGATTCCAATTGAATTTTCAAAAGAAGAACGCAATCTGTATGATTCGATATCCTACCTCCGCTCAGGCGGCGATTGGCTCGCATCAAGCCAGTTTTCATTTATGACTTTACAACGAGAAGCTTGCAGCAGTCGTGAAGCAGTTTATTTCACCTTAAAAAACATGCTGACAAAGCAGGAAACACCATCAACCATGTTTAAAGAAACGATTCAGTCGTTGATTTCAAAGGTTGAAGCAGTCCAGCAAAACTCAAAAGCAAAAAAGGCACTTGAATTAATTCAATCAATTAACGATAAGGTGATCATTTTCACCGAATATCGGGCCACCCAAATGTATTTACAGTGGTTCCTAAAGCAACATGGCATCACGTCCGTACCGTTCCGTGGTGGTTTTAAACGCGGTAAAAAAGATTGGATGCGAGAGCTTTTTCAAAAACACGTCCAAGTTTTAATTGCCACAGAAGCTGGTGGAGAAGGGATTAACCTCCAATTTTGCCATCATATCATCAATTTTGATTTACCTTGGAATCCAATGCGTCTCGAGCAAAGGATTGGCCGGATCCATCGACTTGGTCAGGAACAGGATGTTATGATCTATAATTTTGCTACGAAAGGAACCGTTGAGGAACATATATTAAAACTCCTTTACGAAAAAATTAATCTATTTGAAAAAGTCATTGGTGAACTTGACGATATTTTAACAAAATTAGAATTTGGAAATTTTGAAGATCATTTGGAAGATATATTTGGTCACTCCTCATCCGAGGGCGAAATGAGGATTAAAATGGAGAATTTAACCTCGATGATTCAATTTGCAGAAGAAATGAAAGTAGGTGAATCGAATGCAGCAGCAGGAAATTCATAATTTTTTAGAACGGTATTTTCATGCAAACCATTGTGAAATCACAGAGAATGATAAGGGATATATGGTCGTCCAACTGACCAATGAGCTGGATAAGGAATTAATGAATAGACCCTTTTATTGGCATTATTTAGAAAAAACCGGCGGGACACCTAATCCAATGAAAATTACCTTTATTACAAATACACAGCTTGCCCCAGATCATGTGAAGGGCGAAACCATTCATTTTGGTTCACCGCGTCTGCACCAGATTTTCAATTCAACAAAAAGTCTTGCAGGCTATATCCGCCTTTATCAAAAGATAAAACATCATCATAGCAAGCAAACACCTTTATACCCATGGATCGGTCTCAATGTAAAAATATCCTATCAATGTGACCGTAAACGAGATGTATTCAAATCAATCGGATTGCAGCTTATCAATGGAATGATGGTTGAAGATTTTCATAGAAGACTATTGGAAGTCCCTTTAACACCTAAAATCCCAGACTACGCTTTTACTCTATCCCCGCTGATTATGCCAAAAAGTGGACTGGTGAGAATTGAGCAATATTTTAGAAATACACTTGAGCAGGAAGACCATACTTGGGCAGACGAAGCAAGAATGCGGTGGCAGAAGGATTTAGATTTGCTGCATCACTTTTATGAGGATTCTGAAATAAAAGAAGCATTTGAAACAGAAAAAGCTGCATTACAAGAGCAATATGAGCCCAAAATCAACATCTCAATCGTGAATGGTGGAATATTTTATTTAAATGATAAAGCCATTTAAGCGCTCTTTTTTAAGAAGGCTGCGTTAAAGAAAGATGTTGATTTTTAAGCAACCTGTTGATTGGAGCGGAAGGTGCGAGACTCCTGCGGGAGAAGGTGGCACGGGAGACCCCACAGGCGCTAAGGCGCCGAGGAGGCTCCCGGACTCCCCGCGGAAAGGGAGCACCTGGAGCGGAAATCAACAGACAAATTTAACAGAGCCTTAAGAAAAAAGAGGCTGATCATAATATCAGCCTCCACCCTTCTATCGTTTACGCCTAAACATTGAAATCAACACGTAAGGAATAACTCCAAACCAGTGATATAAAAAGGGTTCCTTTGTTTCCTTCCGATCATGCTTGTGCTTAATGCGTACATCCTTGGGTTGATCAATATATTTTACAAATGTTTGCGTAATGTATTTAACATAATCATTTGTCTTCATTAGACATACCTCCGCAGACTGCTTCAGTTAACAGTATGCCCAAAGATTAGCAACTTAAAAACACGCAATAATCTCATTTACAATCGCTTCAATGTCTTTTCCCGTTGTCGTTATCTTCAAATGACAGCTTTCCTCATACAGCGGGAGCCGATCTTTATAAAGCAGAAAAATAACATTCTGTTTATCCTTGGCTAACAACGGTCTTGATTGATCGTGTTGTAATCTCACCAGTATTTCCTCAGGATTTGCATCCAAATAAACGACTGTTCCCCGTTCTTTCATAAACTTTCTATTTTCTTCGGCGAGGATGATTCCGCCCCCCGTTGTAATTACTATGTTCTCGGTGGGCAATCCAGCTAACATTTTCGATTCTAGCTCTCGAAAATAGCTTTCTCCGTGTAGGGCAAAAATCTCATTTATACTTTTTCCTTCTTGTTTCACAATTTGCTCATCCGTATCCATCACTATAAGCCCTAATTTTGAGGCTAATTCCTTGCCAACCGTTGTTTTCCCAGCTCCCATTAACCCGGTTAAATAAATTGCTTGCACTTCTCTATCCCCTGTTCAATTCTTTTCCACCCATTTTACCATTTTTTTCTGTAATTTGTTATAATATGCGAATCCAATTGCCTTTTCACCTGACGAAAGGGTTAAATTAAAGGTTAATTTTAATAAGCTTCCTGTATCCTCGATTGTAATATCCATCTTCCCATCACTAAGTAAAATAGTACTTGGATTTTGGAGCAACTCACCATTTTGGAGCTGGGTTTCTACTTTCCGAACACAAAATAAATAATAGTATTCTTGTGCCAATATCGTATCGGTTTCTTGTTTCAGCCTTTTCTCATTTAAAAAAAGCTGGGAATGGACAATCACAAATGTGGACAATAACAGGAGCATACAAAGCGAGAGGGGATAGGTAAAACCCTTTTCATTCTTTACCATTCACAAAACCACATCCCTTAATAAAACCCGGATTTCCTCCTGATACTTATTACCAAAGTAATCCTCGACTGAAACGAACACACCGTTTGGAAGCCGCGTAAATTGAAAAGCAGCCACCTGTTGCAGGATAATTTCATGCCCCTTTCCATCTACTCGTCTGCGCAAAGTGGTTCCGTACTTCTCATAGATTATAATCTGACCATCTTTTTCAAGCTGAATTCTTTGATTGACCACCGTTATTTTTTGACTCATTCTCAATTCTTTTTTCATTTGACTAATGAAGACTTCCCATTCAAAGTGTTGTATTCTCTTCTCAAGCGGTTGATCCTGAATGAGCAGCTGTACCATTAAGGGTAGCAGGATAACAATCATACTAAAGATTGAAAAAGCAAATAACATCTCTACAAGTGTAAAGCCTCTATCGTTCTGGTTTTTTACAAATTTGTTTAGGGACTGATTGGCCATAATCATATTCTACACACACCTTTATGTCTGAAGTTTCTCCACTCCAGCGAATCTCATAAACCGTTCCATTAAGATGAACAAGCTGGCCTTCTGTGGATACTCCTTCAACTACATGCCTTTCTAATGCATCGTAAAGAAGATGAGTTGCAGTATTCTCTAGTTGTAGCTGTGCAGATTGTCCCCATACTAACATCACCATCGGGAGCATGAATCCTGTCAAAAGCAGCCATGTCGCCAACGACAAAAGCAATTCTGCTAAAAAATAACCATTATTCCTTTGTAACATAAAACCGCCCTTTCCCTATCTGGAAGGTCATGCGATAAATTCCTCCACCAATCCTAATATAAAAGGAGCCAAACTTCGAAATATTCCCATCAGGTAAGTACTGAAAATAGAGCGGCAGCGTCCCCTCAGTTATTTGAATCTCCTTAGAATAATGTCTTTGCATAATGATTGGACCTGATAGATTCTCACGGATATAGTAGTAATTTTTCTCAGACATTATATTGACTGTAATAATGGTTTGATGAGAAATCGCATACTGCTGAGCAAATAGAAGATCGGATTTAAATTGTGAAAAAAACAGACTTTTCTCCAGTATGTTTGTTTGCGGTTTTAAGATGATAAGAGTTATGGAGGAGATTAGTAGAAATATGGAGAAAACAACTAGTGTTTCAGTTAACGTAAAACCATTTTGATTCTTCCACATTAGGATCCGCTTTCAGTCTTTGTGACCTCCCCATTTGCACCAATGACAATTGTAGTTCCTTCTGAACAAGCTGTTTTACCACTTTTTAAATAACCCTCGGAGATTAACTCCTCTATATTAGCTGGGTATTGATTATGATCCATTTTGTAAGCCTGAACTTGAGCTTCAACCATCTTCACATAAGCCTCACATCCCTTGCTATTAATGCTGGCATTATGTTTTGCAATATTCGGTATTGTAATAATTAACAAAACTGAAATAATTAATAGAACAATCATCATTTCAATTAAAGTAAATCCCTTTTCATTCTTCATCATCATTCACCTCATAAAGTAGTTTTTATAATCCATCTAACATATGAAACATTGGTAGCAGAATCGCTAAATACATTGAAACCACAGAAAGACCAATACCCATATACACGATTGGTTGAATGATTTTTAACCAGCGTTGAGTTTTCTCTTCTAGCAGCCTTACACAATGCTTACTATAGAATGAAAGCTCTTGTGCTAGTTTTCCGCTCTCCTGACCATGTTTTACAATATAGGCAAGCTCTCTTTCAAAATAACTAAATTCCGAAATAATCGTTTCAAGACGATCTCCTTTTGACAATTTCCCCTTAATCTCCCGACAAAGCTCACCATAAAAAAGCTGTTGCCTATTATTCTCAAACATCGTTAACGCCTCCAATACCGATAAACCTCCTGATAATAAATAGCTCAGTTGTATCGAAAAATATTGGGTACACCACAGTTTATAGAATGGACCAATGACAGGAGTTTTTACGAGATGATGATACTTTTGTGTGGGGGAATAATGCTGAAATTTCGCAAAGTAGTAGAGTAAGAGAACAAACAACACGCCAAATAAAATTCCTAATCCGACTGGCATGAGTTTACCGAAAAGAAAGATAATGCGGGTAAAAACATTCGGTTCTAAATTCATCGATTCAAATATTGAGTTAAACCTAGGGAGCAATATGTGTTCTACAAAATAGAACAAAATTGCCGTAATGAACATTAACACGATAGGATAATGTAACATCTTAACGATTCGTTTCATATCCTCATTTTGCCTCAAGAAGAACGTGCTTCCTTCCTGGATGGCCTCTGCCAAACCTCCATGCTGTTCAGCGAAATAGACATACCCAACCAAACTTTTATTAAACTTCAGGTTCGTCAATATTTGATGCAATGGATAGCCTTCTTTTAATTGAAACAAGCAATGTTCAATCGAAGCTTTTTTGGCATCGGGAAAATAATAGATCAAGCTCTCTATTGCTTCCGATAGAGAGTAGCCACGAGCTAGTAACTCACCTGTTCTTTGTAAAAATAAAGCTTGCTGCTCTTGGCTCCATTTCTTATTCATCTTGATACACCCAGCGATCATATTCATTTTCTTTAATATAGCCTAGTGCAATCCCCTTCTTGATATAATCCTTTAACGTTTGATAAGGATATCGTAGCTGTACCTTTTCCCCTCGTACTTCCTGCAACACCGTCGTCAATGCTCTCCCGTTTAACAGTTCCATAACATTTGCTCTTTTTGACTTTCCATAAGAAAAACAGTATGGTGAGCAATCCCCATCACAATACGGACAAGTTAACTCTACTAATCTTTGTGCCGTAACAGCTACGACTGTCTGTTCTATTTCTTGCCAGTTCACACCGAATTCATTTAACCGATAAATCGCCCCTTTTGCATTCCTCGTATGCAAAGTACTTAACACTAAATGTCCAGTTAGAGCCGCTCTCACTGCAATTTTGGCTGTCTCTGCGTCACGAATTTCTCCGACCATAATAATATCAGGATCATGCCTAAGGATTGCTTTTAGTCCTGTTGTGTAAGACACACCAGCCTTCTCGTTCACTTGAACTTGAAGAACCTGATCATATTCTTTTTCGATGGGATCTTCTAAAGTAATAACATTTCTTTGGAATAAATGAGAGGTTTCGTTAAGAAGTGAATACAGTGTGGTCGTTTTGCCAGATCCTGTTGGCCCTGTAAAAATAATAAGACCGTGCGAATGCTTGAGGAGAGCAATTAATTTTCTTGTCATTTTTGGAAATAAAGACAGCTGTTCGAAAGGAATTTGTTGTTGCTGTGGCAGTAGTCGGATGACTAGGCTTTCGCTGTTACTTGCTGGTAACGTTGATAAACGGAGACCTATTGATTTTTCATCAACCTCGTAGGAAAATGCTCCATTTTGAGGTCGTCTACGCTCCCCAATATCCATAGATGCTGTAAATTTAAAGTGGGAAATCAGTCGATCACATTCATGTTTTGGGATAGAAATTTTTGGGATCAATTTATTTCCGATTCTGAGCTGTACAAGGGTGTCATGTTTGCGAGGGAGGAAGTGGATGTCGGTTGCATTGTTGCGAACTGCATCAGTAAGGACTCTTTCGGCTAATTGCTCGATCGAGTTCAAAATTTATTTTCACCACCTTTTTTATGATGTAGGTAAAATTCGTGTTTTTTGTTTGCGATACCTTCTAGGATCTGACGATAAATATGGATAAAATTTGAACATTTTTCTTCATTAAAAAATATACGAAAAGACAAAATTTCTAGTTTAAAACGACACAACTTCCATTTATTCCATATTTATACATTAAAATACTTTGGATTCAAAATTATAACAGACACACACTAAATTGCAAGAAATCCCATCACTATAGTACTATTTCTTTTATATAACAGTTCACTTCTGTTCAATAATTCGACATTTTCTTGTGAACTTTTTATAAACATATAGTGTTAACGTTGGAAACCTCATTCCCATCTTCCAGTTGCTATATTATAATAAAAATAAACTTATGTAGTTCTGAGGTGAACATTGATGGAGCAAACATTAAAAATAACGAATGTGCTATCAGATCCAACCCGCTATTATATCTATCAATACATTACGAAACGTCATCAAGAAGTAACGGTTCAGGAAATTGCTGATAGTTTTAATATTCATCCAAACGTTGCACGTTTACATTTATCGAAACTAGAAGATGTGAACATGCTTATTTCTGAAACGAAGAAAACAGGTAAAGGCGGAAGACCGAGTAGACTTTATCGTTTGTCAGATGATGTCATTCAATTAAACTTCCCGTTCCGTGATTACCAATTATTAGCAAACATTGCCATGCAAACGATGTTTTCATTAGGGGAAGAAGGTAAAAAAGCGTTATATCTTACTGGAAAACGCTTCGGTGCAGAATTAATCGAACAAGAAATTGCATCACAGCATCAAATAAGTGATGAATTAACGTTTGAGCAAAAGTTAAATATTATTAAAAGCGCTGCAACAATGGCAGGCTTCTATCCTGATTTCGAAGCAAACGAAGATCATTCTAAGATTTATTTCGAAATTTTCAACTGTCCATTTAAGGAAGTTGCCATCGACCACAAAGAAACTGTCTGCAATATGCACTATCAATTCCTTAAAGGCATGTTTGAATCACTCTTTACATCAATTGAATTAGTTGAAAAAGAAAATCTAATAAATGGCTGTAATGCCTGTAGCTATCAAGCATTAGTGACAGTGTAAAGGGTCCTGTATTAAATAATAATGTGACTTCATACACAAATCGACAATGAGAACCTTTTCTATTTTTCAAAAATACGTATTGCGCCAGACCCCATCTAAGATTCACATCCAGATGGGGTCTTTTGCCAATTATCGGTGAAATTTTGTTTGATTTTTTCGACATTTGATTTATAATATTGAAGTGATGGACAATAGGGGCAAAAGGAGGGATACCGATGGAACGTATGTACAGGGTTTTAGGATTCTGGACTGGTATTTTTGCAGTTATGTTTTATTTAGGGGATATGTTTACCACGTCTTTAATTTTCTTCGGTCAGACAGGATTTTTTATTCTTTTAAGTTACTTAAAATTGTCCGAACGCATGTATATTTACATCTTCGGTGCATATTTAACTGTTTTCTTTGTTGGCTTTACATACTGGTCTACTTTCATGATGGTACCTGGGCGCAACACACTAAAATTTAACCGAGGCTTAAGCTATAAAAAAAGCGATGGATTACTCTATCGCTTTTTTTATTTCGTATTTCTTTTATGCCAATCACAAGCAAATGTCTCCATCCCTTTATGCTGAAGTACAACGTGAAAGGAAGGACTAATTCCAGATGGCATAATCAAGCTTCGAATCGCCCGATTTCGTTTGCTTAACTCTGAAAAAGGGTTCGGATCGTAATTTTCCTGCAATTCTTTTAAAATCCCAATTGCAAGGAAAAATTCATCCTGCCTTAATTTTTCTATGTACGAAAGACCTGCACTTTCACCGATTCTGATTAGTGCATCAAAATGGATATGACTTGTTATATCCATTTTTCCCGGTTCTATTAATACGTCCTCTATCATTTTGTGCTTCCGATATCCTCTTAAGCTCCCATTTTTATGGGCAGGATCCATCCACTCTTCGTTCGTATAACCGTAATCAACCGTTAGTGCAATACCTTTTACCAGTACAGTTGAAAGAGAATGAATAAGTCTTACCATCGAAAGTGGAATCTCTATTCTTTGTCCTTCATTCAATTCCAATCCTTCCGTATGTAAAAAATTAAGAATTCTTTTATCCTGCAAGGGCACTAGTTTTTCAATAATTTGATTCTCCTCAACGGTAATCATCATTTCGTAAAGCTCATGATTTTTCTGTTGAATCACATGGACGGGTAGTGCGTCAAATAACTCGTTTGAGAAAAGCAGCCCCTCATAAGGTTTAACCTGTTCAAGACTCTCTAGCTGGCGAATATGTTGATTCAGTTGAATTCTTTCCTGTTGCAGCCTGCGATGATATGGGCTAGCTTCCACTAACGTATACGTTAATGGAATCGACATCGTTTTGTTCCATTCACTGATAAACGATTGAGCAAATGCTCCAGTACCTGCTCCAATCTCACAAACCACCGCCGGAAGTCCATACTTTAACACGATTTGGCCATACCATTTTGCGATCATCGTTCCGTAAAGATCAGAGATATTGCTTGTTGTGTAAAAATCACCATCTCTTCCAATCTTCTCTTCACCATTCATGTAATAGCCATGTTCCGGATGGTAGAGAACCGCTTCAATAAACTCTGCATATGTTAACATTCCCAGTGGAGAATTTAGAATTTGTTTTTTTATGATTTCTTCCAATATTTACTCCCCTTTTGAAATTTATTATTTAACACTATTGACATAGTGTTAACTTTGTTTTAAGCTAAAGATAGCTTAACTTTATCCCCTCCCATAATGTATAGAACATCCCCCAGAAAAACCCTTCTCTTTGAGAAGGGTTTTTCAATTTTTGTTTTAGAAACCATTTAAAAATGGATTTCCGTCCATTTCGTCTCTAATTGTTGTGATCGGCCCATGACCTGACAATACCGTTGTCTCTTCTGGCAATGAAAGTAATTTCTCATGAATACTTCTTAATAACACTTCAAGATTTCCACCAGGTAAATCTGTTCTCCCGATACTGCCGTTAAATAAAGCATCACCTGCAAAAACAAGGCCTTCCTCTTTAAAATAATACGAAACACTCCCAGGTGAATGACCAGGTGTCTCAAACATTTCAAACGTAAAATCACCAATAGTATGAACCTTTTCTTCTGTTAAAAAATAGTCAGCTGGACGAATTCGGATTAAATGTCCAATACTAAAAAATTGAGATCCATTTAGCGCTGGATCCAACAACCATTTTGCTTCTTTCTCATGAACATATACAGGAATATCATAATAATCCCTTATTTTATCAACCGCTCCAATATGATCAAAATGAGCATGTGTCAAAATAATCGCCTGTGGCTTAGCGTTTTGGGAATCAATAATTTGAATTAATTTATCTCCTTCTTCACCTGGATCAACGACCAAACAAGCATCATTTTTCGTTAAAAGATAGCAATTCGTTTGTAAGGGTCCAAGCGGTATTTGCTGCCATTCCATCAAAACACCTCCAAAAATCATCCATATCATTATCTATTCTACAATATTTGTAAATAGAGTAAAAGAAGCCTATACTGTTTATACAACGAAAAATAAAGCAAGTGCTAGTACCGTTCAAACTTTTATACCATCTTTACTTTTGAAAAAAAAAACTATAAAATATAAACGAATGTGAATATTTTGGATATTACATACAAAGTGGGACTATGAGGTAGCTCATAATCTATGAGCGTTCCTCAAACATTTGAAAAGGGGGCAATGTTTTATGGGATTAGTCATTATTTTTTCATTAGTTGCAATTCTAGCTGCTTACGGATCATTTACTTCACTTAAAAACAAAAATATGCTAGGCTTAGTGTTTGCTGGTGGTAGCTTTTTAGTATTCGGATGGTTTGCAGTGATGACTTTACTTAACTCCGGTTACCCTGCAGGGCATTAATTTTTTTCAGAACTTATTCTTCATAAAAAAAACGGGCTGCTATCGCAGTCCGTTTTTTTATTCTATTAAAGCCCTTCAACAAGTGACACCATTTCCTTGGTTTCAAAATTAATAAGCTTTTCAAATTGATAGCCATACAAACAATACTTTCCATCAGGTGAATAACTAAGCGGCTTATTTTCTAATCCTTCTAGAATGACTTCTTCCTTATCTCCGTTTAAATGATATTGTACTAATTCAAACCCTGACTGATAGGTATCGATCGAACCACTAGAAACAGGTCGGAATGTAATAAATTTCTTTTGGCTAGCATTGTAATCATGATAAGGCACTAGCCAATCCGAAAACTCAGTCAAATGAGGCATCGTAAAAGTAAAAAGCGATTTTAATCGATTGGTTTGAAATGTATAAATTGCCTGTTCTTCGTGGGCAATATCGATTGAAACCGTTAGAAGAACATCTTGAAACATAAATAGTTGAAAAACATTTGAAAGATCAAGCTGTTCTACCTGAGCTTTATCGATTCTTTGCATAACAACTGGAGCAAACAAGGCTGGATTATCTATATCCCAGTCAAGATAGACAAATTCATTTCTTGTTAACCAATGCGCAAATGGTTGCGTCGTTAATTTGGCATCCGTCATGTCCTTATTTTCGATATCTAAAATGGATACATTATAGTCCCATTGATCATTAAAAGCAGTAACCAGTACTAAGTTTTCATTAAAAGGATTCCACTCAATCGCTAATTCGGTAGAATTAATTTCTTTCGTGACAAGCTGTTTTCCTTGCTTATTAATGACCGTGATCACTGCTTCAGCATTAGATGAAGAGGATTGGATTAAAAGTTTTTCACCTGAATGGCTGATATATACTGAAATAATCGGATCCTGGCTCTTAAATAACTCTACAGATTTACCTGTATCTAAATGATATGTATAAACAGTCGAGCCATCCTGTGTTTGAACCAAATAAACAACGGTATCATTACTTAACCAGCCAACAACTTGTCCAATTTCACCAGTGGAATTTTTTATTGGGGCTTGGATAACATTCACTTTTTTGGTCATTTGCTTGGATTTATCTTTATCATCTTGCTGTAATCCATTACCATTTACATTATCTTCTGTACAACCAGATAAAAGGGCGATGGTTATAATCAGTAAATATAAACTGAGCAATAAGCTTTTTTTATCAGAATCTTTCATTCCATCGCCCCCATTTCATTCATATATATATCAGTACGAAAATTACAAAAAAATGTTTCACTAAAATTAGCGTTTTCTCTTTTTCAGCAGTATTAACGCGAAAAAAAGCCGATAAATCGGCTTCAATCGATTTTCGAATCGCTTTACAATGAATTTAATTGTAAAGATTTTCTATACAAAATACAAGATATTTCAATTCTGAAATTTGATTTTTCTAAGTGTATAAAGCGGCTATAAAAATCGGCAGTGTCTTCCGGTAAATATCATAAAACTGTGATAGTGGTAATGGATTAATTCCTTTTCCTAACTCAAGAGTAAAGCCAGGTTTACGAAATTCTTGGATAAACCAATCCTTGAAACCGGCATGTGAATCAATATATTGAACTTCCTTATAGCCACTAACTCTTGCAAATTCTTTAGCAATGATTGACGCTTCTTCTGGCTCAAAACCCTCATAACCCCAATAGAACTCCTCTCCTTGTGTGTGAAGAGCTATAAGACGATCAAACCTCGATTCCTTTACCAAATTTGCCATAGCAATAGCTTCTGGTTCTGTTAACGGTGCATCACCAGGATAATCACGAGGAGCTGGTCCTTTTGGCTCCTTTCGCTCCTTCTCAATCTCCCATTTAGCCGGAAACTGATTATTTAAATCTACGCCACGAATATTTGCTTTCCAAGCAGTAAAGTTTTCACTTTCATTATTAATGCCTACTACTGAATCACGGACTTCTTCAGTTGGTCCTTTTAGGACAAGACTTACCCCATCAGGATTGACCATCGGCACAACAGAAAGCTGAACACTTCGATAAAACGGATTCATAACAATACCACACAGGTTTTGAGTATTCGTTAATGCCAAAAGATAATCATTTAAAAAAGTCATTAGGATAGGAGTTGTAATCCACTCATTTGCATGAAAGGCAGCATTAATGTTTATTTTTTTCTGACCGGTTCCTATGAGAATTTCCTGTAGCGGTTTGCCCAACACGGACTTACCAATTGTCCGCGTCTTTATAAATGGATAGAATCTTTGTAATTCGCAAAGATGTTTATTCAAAACTGCATCATCATATTTCAATCCAACATTAACGATTGGTCTCGTTATTCTAAATGGTATATTAATGACATCACCAATCCTTAACCTGTTCAAATTTACGGTTTGGTTTAGGATAAGAATTGCTTCTGGATTCAGATGATAGGATTGTGCAAGCTTCCAAATTGTATCTCCTTTGGTTATTTTATAACCAAAAGTATTAAACCCAGGAATCGAAATTTCTGTTCCAACCGAAAGATTATTTGGATCAACATCAGGATTCGAATCAAGGACCAAGTCTAACGGCAGCAAAAACAGCTGACAATAATACCATAAACTATCTCCTGACCTAACCCTTAGCTTCACACATTTCCCTCCTTCCTTCTCTAATACTTTATGAATATGAACACGAAAAATAACCTGTGAGGGAAGAGAGAAAACCGCTTCCTAAAGCGATCTACTAAGACCCTAGCTTTATTAGACGAGAATATGGTGTATTTACTTTCATTCCATTGAATCTTACTTTTTTCCAATAAAAAAACTCGCTAGTTTTAGCGAGTAGACGTTTCCTTAATTTTTATTGAGTACGTGCCAAGAGGCTCCTATTACTCCTGCATCATTACCAAGTGTAGCCAAAACAAGACGTGTTGATTGTGCTACCCGAGGGAAGGAATATTTCTGGAAATACTCTTTCACTGGATTCAGCAAAATATCCCTGGCCTTTGATACGCCTCCACCAAGCACAATTTTTTCTGGATTAAGCGTATTGGCAACATTAGCAAGGGCAAGCCCAAGATAATACGATACTTCATCTATGACTTGTTGCGCTATAGCATCTCCCTGCCGAGCTGCATCAAAAACATCCTTTGCCGTAACCATACCTGTTTTTTTATATAACTTAACAAGCTCACCTTCTGATAATTGCTCATTTAATAGCTTGTCTTTCGTGATTCTTACAATACCTGTAGCTGAAGCAATGGTTTCAAGACAACCCGTTTTTCCGCAATTGCAAGCCGCTCCGCCCTCTGGTATGGAACTAATATGACCTATTTCTCCAGCTGCACCATTTATGCCCTGCACAATATCACCGTTTGTAATAACTCCACCACCAACACCTGTACCTAGCGTTATACAAACAACGTCTCGTGCACCGTTTCCGGCACCCTTCCACATTTCCCCTAATGCAGCACAATTTGCGTCATTATCAATGACTGCCGGCAGTTGCGTCTCTCGTTCCAAAATTTGCTTAAGAGGGTATTCCGTTTTCCAGCCAAGGTTTACCGCACCATAAATGATTCCTGTCTCCAGATTAACAGGACCTGGTGCACCCATGCCGATTCCGAGAATATCATCCTTTGACTTACCAATCTCGGCAAGTTTATGATTAATAGCACTAGCAATATTCGAGATGATCTTGATTCCTTCATTTGATACATCTGTTGGAATCTCCCATTTATCAACGATTTCACCAAACGTTGTTACAAATGCAAGCTTCGTTGTTGTTCCGCCTAAATCAACACCAATGATCCACTTTTCTCCCAAATTGCTCACCTTTTTCTTTCTGCTTTTTCTTTTTCCAGTACAATCTCATGTCTCAGTACTTGTAGAGCAGTTTGGAGATCATTCTTATCAATTAATTTAGAAAAATAGAGCTCCTTTATTTCATCCTCCATTAACTCAAGCGTGGCTAGACGATCGCCTACATAAATGATAGTTCCAAATCGCTTTAACAATTGTTGAATATCAAATATTGTTTTCATAGCTTAACCCCACATTCCTTTTACATTACAAATTATAAAGAATCGTGGACAGGCTAGCAATAAAAAGCATGCAGATTTAACGATCTGGATCCTTCGGATGTAAAATACGTGGACGACGATTTTTGAGTGGCATCGGAGACCGAAGCACTACGTCTCGAAATGCTCGAAAATTAAAAGGGATAAACGGCCACAAATATGGAACCCCAAACGAATTCATCCTTGCGAGCATAATAATAAATAACACGATTCCAATCACAAATCCATATACATGAAACACAGCTGTCGTTATCAACAATCCGATTCGAACTAATCGATTAGCCAAACTCATTTCATAGCTTGGAGTTGCAAATGTTCCAATTCCTGCAATCGCCAAATATAAAATCACTTCATTCGTAAACAACCCTACTTCAACTGCTACTTGCCCAATCATTAATGCGGCAACGAGCCCAAGTGCCGTAGCAAGTGATGAAGGCGTGTGGATTGCTGCCATCCGCAAAATATCCATTCCCACTTCTGCTAACAAAAATTGAAGCAATAAAGGGACTTTCCCTGGATCATTCGGTCCGATAAAAGACATTTGTTGTGGTACGAGCTCCGGATCAATCGCAAATAAATACCAAAGTGGCAGTAAAAAAATAGAAGCCCAAACAGCAAAATGACGAATTAACCGTAAATAAGCACCAACCACTGGTTTGTTTCGATATTCTTCGGCATGCTGCAAATGATGCCAGAAAGTTGTTGGGGTAATCATCACACTAGGTGAACCATCTACAATAATGATGACGTGTCCTTCATACAAATGGGTAGCAGCAGTATCCGGTCGCTCTGTATAGCGGACAACTGGATAGGGGTTAAAGTGCCTTCCCGATATGTATTCTTCTATTGTTTTTTCAGCCATTGGCAAGCCATCAGTATCAATTTTTGAAATAGAATCCTTGATTTGCTTCACTAAATCAGGATTAGCTATGTCATCGATATAGCATACGACAATATCTGTTTTCGAGCGTCTTCCCACTTGCATATATTCCATTCTTAACGTTCGGTCACGAACTCTTCTTCTCGTCAAAGCTGTATTAAAGACAATGGTTTCTACAAACCCGTCACGAGCGCCACGAACAACTCTTTCAATGTCAGGCTCTTGCGGTCCTCTAACCGGATAGGTTCTCGCGTCAATGAGAATGATTTGGTCGACACCCTCGATCACTAATGCTGACGGACCCGCCAACACGGTATCGACAACGATGTCCATATCCTCCTCTTTGCTAATTTCAACATAAGGAAGACTTGTTTTCATCAATTTATTCAAAACATCAGGTTCAAGCTGGTCCTTTTCGACCTTTGCTAAAAATTTCATTAGCAGATGGAGGAGATCATCCTTCACTAAACCGTCTATTAAAAATAGTGCCATTCTCCGCTCAGCATATTCTAAATCGAGATGAATGACATCAAAGCTTTTTCCGACTCCTAGTTCAGTACGCAAGTAAGAGATGTTATCTTCAAAATTTTTCTTTACAGGATTTTTTATCATCTTCACCCAAGCCCCCTTACCCTGATAAATACATGGATTAAATTTCCACACATACAAATCCATCATGGACAAAAATGGGGAAAAAATACTACTATCTATCAAGGGCAAAGCTATTGCTAAATAAGTCAAACCGCAAAAAAGATGGAGCAATTATCGCTCCATCTTTTTTACTGCGCTAAGTATTTGTTAATTTCCTCGACGAGATCTTTATATTGAGACTTATCAGGTTCTATTTTTAACGCTTCCTGGGCTAATTCTTTTGCTTTTTCCAATTTCTGTTCACTTAAATAAATCAATGCCAAGTTATAAAGGGCTTCATGAAAGCTTGGATCCTTTTTGATGGCACTCTGTAGGTGTCTCTTTGCTTGATCAGTCATCCCTTTTTTTATTTCAACATAAGACAACTGGAATAATAATTCCGGTGTTTTCTCATCTAATGCAACAGCTTCAGTAAGGATTTTGTAGGCTCGATCATATTCCCCATTGTCTACGTACATATCAGCCAATACTAAACTTGAGTTCACATCAACCGCTCTAGTTGTTTCACCAAAACCATAGAAAAGCCCCCCCGCCACGATGGCTGCACTTACCACAAAGAATAGCAATTGGAACAGCAATTTTTTGGTTTTAGGGAAATGCACGATTCCGGCAGCAAGAAATCCACCTAAAAGCCCACCGATATGCCCCGCATTATCAATTCCTTGAACAGAAAAACCGAAAATAATATTCAATCCAATGACAATTAACAGGTTCATCCCCATTGTACGAAAAAATAATTTAGGGTATACCGTACCAAAGTAAAGCAATGCGCCAAAGCAGCCAAAAATCGCCCCACTTGCACCTGCTGATAAATTTGGATTGGTAACAAAACTTGCTAATGAACCGAGAAAGCCTGCAAAAAGATAAATGAATAAAAAACGACCATTTCCAAATATTCGTTCCACAAGTGGAGCGACATAAAATAATGCAATTGAGTTCATCAATAGATGAAGCGTTCCAATATGAAGAAATACAGGGGTTAAAAAGCGCCACCATTCTCCATCTAGAATTAAAGGATTAATTTTTGCTCCAAATTGAATGAGCGTAGCCGAACTCGTACTACTGCCCTTCACTTCCATTAAAAGAAATACAAGGATTTGAATAGCTAATAATATATATGTAAATACGGGTTTTCCGTTTTCAAACATTTCTCTTTCTTTTTTGACCCTCTTCGCGGTTTGTTCCAACAAAGATTGTTTCAACTTTTGAATATCCATTTCATCAAATTCTTGTTGCAAGGTTAATTCGATTGAGCCTTCAATCCTATCATTTAACTGCCCAAGTGATTGCTCAAGCTGGTCTGATACGATTAGAATAGTGGTCACGTGTGTTTTTTCGTTTCCAGGAATCCGAAATGCTTTTTCAATTCGATATTGATAGTCATCTACTGGGGAAAAGGCGTGATATACAAGTTAATAATTTGCAATTCCCCTTTAACATACCGCTTCCGAAACCTTTCGCCAAGGACTGCTGTTGTTTCAATATCTCTCTGCATCCAGTTGCTCCAGTCTAAATCATGACGCACTAATCGGATTATTTGGCTTCTCTTACTAGCTAGGTTTTCTAACCAGAGCTCTTGATCATTTGCCTTCATCTGTATCAGGCGATAGTCCTGTTTGGATATAAAAAACTCGGCTAACCTCCAAAATATATAATTCTCTTTGGAATTCAACTCTTCCCCTACTTTCTATCCAATAAAAAGATTAAGTTGTTCTTCACCAATCGATTTTTGATACTCATATTATAAACTAAATTCAGTTCTTCTCCTAAAAGGATGTTACAAAACAAAAACGATGCAATAAATTTTAGGCGTTTTCCCATCATAAAAAAAAGACCCTGAAAGGTCTTTTTACGATTGTACTGGCTTTGAAAAAACCATTTGCATCATTTTGTTTCGAACTGCTGGCATACTTAGTAAAGTACTAACTAAAAAACGTCGTGTAAAACTACTCCTAAAAATGAAACCTATGAGCTTGTATCGGTTCTTGATTGCCAATAAACCCGCTATCACAATCATTAATATTGGTGTGTATGTTTTCATCATAATCCCTCCTTTAATTATTTTGAGTGATTCGATATAAAATTATCCATTTAAGTTCTTTACCAGAAAAGAAGACTGCACATTCGGCAGTCTTCTTAACCATTTATTTGGGTAAATTAGAGATTGTTTTTATTATTTTCGTCAGAACCTCTGCAG
The DNA here is from genome assembly GCF_033449965.1 of Bacillus sp. T3. Classification (NCBI taxonomy): domain Bacteria; kingdom Bacillati; phylum Bacillota; class Bacilli; order Caryophanales; family Bacillaceae; genus Bacillus; species Bacillus sp. T3. The sequence continues at coordinate 1,401,150 of NZ_CP137761.1, read as the reverse complement.
AATGATTAAACTGTTCCTGCTCTACTTGACTTAACGAGATTTCTACAACCTCTCGAATTCCATTTCTGTTCACAACAGCAGGTACACCAATAAACACATCATTTTGCCCATATTGATTGTTTAAATAGGCTGATACAGTTAGAACTGAATTTTCATTTTGCAAAATCGCTTTTGTTACCCTGACGAGTCCCATCGCAATTCCATAAAATGTTGCCCCTTTACGCTGGATAATTTGATAAGCTGCATCCCGAACATTAATAAATAGCTGATCAAGGTCCTCCTGCTTAAAATCTGGTTTATTCTTTGCCCAATCAGAAATAGTTCGTCCCGCAATATCAGCATGGCTCCATACAGGAAGCTCTGTATCACCATGTTCACCAATGATATAGGCATGAACATTTCGTGTATCCACATTAAAGTAATCACCCAATAAGAACCTAAAGCGTGCAGTGTCTAAAATGGTTCCAGAACCAATCACTCGTTCCTTTGGTAAACCTGAAAACTTCCAGGTCACATAAGTTAGAATATCTACTGGATTCGTGGCAACTAAGAATATTCCATCAAATCCACTAGCCATTACCTGTTCAACGATACCTTTAAAAATCGCCGTGTTTTTTTCAACGAGATCAAGCCTTGTTTCACCCGGTTTCTGGTTCGCTCCAGCGCATATTACAACTAAATCTGCGTCCTTACAATCTGAATAATCACCAAACCAGATTTTTGTTGGTGAAGGCGCAAAGGCCAATCCATGATTTAAGTCCATTGCGTCGCCTTCAGACTTCTCTTTGTTTAAATCAATCATCACAAATTCTTCACAAACACCTTGATTAAGCATCGCAAATGCATAGCTTGAGCCTACAAATCCAGTACCAATTAAGGCTACTCTGTTTACTTGATTTCTCATGTAATATACCTCCAAAAGGGATCTCTTTATCATTATAACCAGCTATCAAAAAATCATTTATGATCCTTTAAACTTACAAAAAGGTATTTTTTTTAGAGTTGTTTTGTTTTTTTATTATAACCTCTTATTTCAATAACCATATCCCTGCACAGGAGGCTAAAAATCCGGATATAAAATTTACTGCCTCATTGTTCATCATCTTTAATCCACGAACCTTAACAGTCGGTTGGGCACAGTGCAGCTTTTTTTCCGTTTCAGCACCGCAGTGTTGACAAACATACGTAACTTGCAGAAAAGCTCCGAACAGTGTATCAAAGACATTTCCAAGAAAACCCAAAATAAAAACAAATAAAAATTCATTTGTACTAAGATGAAAAAGGAGCATGCTAACAAGAGCAATGAGTAAAGAGCCTGCAAGCGCTGCGCTTGTTCCTAACCAGCTAACAGCGCCAGAGGTCCCTTTTTCTACAATCTTTAAGGTTCGTATAAATAAGGGGGGACGTTTGCTTAACGTACCAATTTCTGAAGCCCATGTATCTGAATTTGCACTTGCAATTGAAATACAAAACATATAAATCCAAAACTCTTGCTGATCAAAATAGAAAAAAATGGCTGCCACAGCAGCTACACCGCCATTCGCAACAACCTGCTGCCAGTCACGGCGTGATCCCTTTTCTAGCTTTTGTTCGACTTGCTGCTTATATACCTGTTTATATTTCGACCATTGACTAGAGGTAGCAAAAAATACTCCTAATACAATTAATCCTCGAAAACCGAAAGCGAGAACAACTGCCCCACCAACAAAAAAGGCAGCAACTGCTCCTGAAAAGGTTAAATACCGCTTAAAATAGCCGTATATCACTGAAATCAAAAGAATGAAACATATCAGTAGTTTAGTCATCAATGTCAACTACCTCATCAGTAAAGATTTTATCTACCGGTAAATCATGACGTTCAATCGGTAGATAATCGACAATCTGCATAGTAAACGCAAGTGAATAGGTTTCACGATGATAATCCATTAAAAACCGATCATAATAGCCACCACCAAATCCTAATCGATACCCTTCTCTTGTAAAGGCTAGACCCTGGACAATTAAAAGGTCAATCTCATCAGATTTCACCTCGATTGTCTGCAATGGATTTGGCTCGTAAAGGCCAAAAAAAACAGATTCTAGTTGGGAAAAGCGATCCAATTTCCGAAAATGAAGCTGTTTAGTTTCCGGGTCACATTTCGGTACCACAACTTTTTTCCCGAGCTCCCAGGCTTTTCTTATGATTTGGTATGTATCTACTTCAGGTGGATTTGAAATGGTCATTCCGACTGTATCAGCAAGAATCCATTTTGGGTCTTGATATAGTTTTTTTGCAATTGAATAGGATTTTTCTTCATATAGTGGCTTTGTTAAGAAGGCTAACTGTTCTTTCATCTCTTGACGAAGCTGTTTCTTATTCATCTTCTACCCTCCGTCTCATAAGTACCTATATAGTTTTAAAAATTAGCTATTTAAATTTGTCAGTTGATTTCCGCTCCAATCAACAGAGTGCTCAAAAAATCAACGCCATCATAGAACAAGCCTAATAATAAGCAAATCAATTATTTTAAGACAACAAAAAAAGCAGTAGGAAGCCCCCACTGCTTATTTTGTTTCACGATGTGCAGTTGTACGTTTTTCTCTTGGGCAATATTTTTTAAGCTCAAGACGATCAGGATTGTTACGTTTATTTTTTGTTGAAATATAGTTACGATCTCCACACTCTGTGCAAGCTAACGTAATATTCACGCGCATAGAATTTCCCTCCAAACCATAATACTAGTTCGTTCATACGACTTTTCTATAATATCATTTTTCAAATTGAAAAGCTAGTGTGTTTTTTAAAACCGCATGATTGAGGTTAAGTAACTCTTCTTTTGAATTCCCCGAAATCATCCAAGTTTGAGCCCGATTCGTTTTTGAACCTGATAGCTTCATATTAAGGGTGAATAAACTGTTTGATGGACCATGTGACATTGGTTGATATTTTAGCGTACCTAAACTTTTACATTCCCAAAATTTATCTGCATGTACATTCCAAATTGGTTGAACGGTATATTGATGCATAAAGGAATCATTGATTAAACCATTGACCAAGTACATAGACCGCTTAGCTAAATGATAAAAGACTCTTTCCTTTGGTGAAAAGAAGGTTAAATCATCATGAGCAAATTTTTCAAAGCTGTGCAACACAATAACCTTGATCTCCCTCATTTTTTCATTGTGATTCGTCACAAATATTTCGAGTAGCTTTATTTTTGAATGAATCTCTCTTTGAATGACTTTAATCGAAAGCGCTTGTTCAGGTAGGAGCTTCTCTGACCCATTTTTCATCCAAAAGATTTTCCCATCAATCCAAATCCCAATTTTACTTTTTAAGATTGTTTGGAGCCGAGAATAATTTACAGATTTCCTTTTAAGTCGAAAGTTACTTATCGTTTTTATTTTCGGTCTCATAACGTTCCCCTTCCTTATTTTAAGGCATAACCTTCTTAAAACGATATAAAGTCTCCTCGTATACTCTTTTCGTTTCCAGACCAATTCTTTGCCAACTGAAAAGCCGTTCACAAGCTTCCTTTCCTTTTTCACCTAATTTATTTGCCTGAACTTTATGCTCTAATAAAAATTGAACCTGTTCAATAAGACTTTCTTTATCCCCTGGGGTCATAAATAAACCGGCTTTCATATGATCAACAATTCCTTTTAAACCACCAGTCTTTGAGACAATCGTTGGTTTTCCTAATATCATTGATTCCAGAGATACGATGCCAAATGGTTCATATAGACTTGGGAACACCGAAAGTTCACAACTTCTAAATAATAGGTTCCGTGCCTCATCATCAACATAGCCGACTAGAAAAACTGATTTTTCAAGACCATATTCTTTTATTTTTTGTTCAAGCTCTGAGTACATCGGTCCCTTTCCGGCTATGACAAAATAGATATCTGGATATTTTTCAAGTAACGTTGGGGCAGCATCAATGATCGTATCAAAGCCTTTTTCCCTTACTAACCTTCCAATTGAAAAAATAAGACGTTTGTTAGAGTCAAGTGGTAAATCTTTATTTTTATCTATATAACTCATTTTTGTGGAGTCTAGATCAATGCCATTCGCAATGACCGCCATTTCTTTCTGATCGATTGTAAAAACCTGCTGCAATTCTTCTCGCATATATTCACTACATACAATTAATTGATCTGCGCCATTAATTAATTCGCGTTCTTTTTTATCAATAAATGTCTGGGTGTCTGTGTAGATTCCATTATTACGGCCATGCTCAGAAGAATGAATGGTCGCGATTAACGGTATATTAAGTTCTTTGCTAAGGATTAGTCCGCTAGTTCCGACAAGCCAATCATGGGCGTGTATTAGTGAAAATTGATGGTGCTTTGAAAGCTCCTTTACTTTATCGATCATTGCAAGGTTTAAGCCAGCAACCCAAGTAAGAAAATTCGATTCTTGCTCATGGAATGGCGTAATTCGGTGGACATTTATACCATCTACTAATTCAAAACTTGAAGTATTGTGTAGCTTAGTCGTAATAACATGTACCTGGCAATTTTGTTTAACAAGACTTTTGGCAAGACCGTAGCAATGTCGTGCAAGTCCACCAACAATATTAGGTGGAAATTCCCATGTTAATAACAGCACCGGAGGATTTTTATGATTTTTAACTTCCGCATCAGAGCGAGGAATGAAGTCTAGCTCCGCATCATTTAATATGCTTGTATTTTCCGTCATTTCCCATCCCCCTTATATGCTGATGTTTGGTAATAGCTGTACGTGCTTACGTACTCACTCCACTTTGGGTTTGATTGCTTAGTGGACGCCATATTCTCATTCATATTACTAATCACTTCTACATGATCACTGTGGTAAATATTTTTAGAACGAAGCAGAGGGAAAAATTCCGTATCTGTTAGGAGAATTCCGAATTCAAGACAATAAATTCGCTTTTTTTGAATTCCTTTTATACGCCAATGATCTAGGGTATCTGGTATCAAAAATTCAAACATATCATGAGCGTTATTTCCATTAAATAGCAGGTGGGTAACATCGTATAGACGAAGGGCTTTTCGAAAATCCGAGTAAGGTTTTTCAAAATAGCACTGAACAAATTGTTTCCTCTGTTGTGAAACATCCCACGATGCATAAATTTTATCAGGTGAAACAAATGATCCGTTTAATGTTGATCCACTCATTTTTACTTCCTCATTTCCTAAACTACTACTGTATGAATTATTTTTATAATTATTAATATTTTCTATTATTTTAATGTTATCATTGTTGCTAACGTGACTCAATAAACGCTTTTTGTCGGATTTTGCATCCCATTATCGTCATTGAGGTTCAAGCTAGAAAAAAGTTTTCAGGACCCTTTATCCTCCGTAATACTTTATGTATTCGACAGTATTATATGGTGTAACATTACTCATCCGACATTATTTTTGATTCACACTTATTATAACAAAGAAAAAAGACCAACTATTTAGTCAGCCTTTTTGCTCAATCTAGTTATTTATTTAAATCATACCGTCGCCCTTTTACTAAGTAAAAAACATGCTCTCCAATATTGGTCACATGGTCTGCGGCACGTTCTAAAAAGCGACATACAAATGATAGATTGTTAACCTGAGCCATATGTTCTGGCTTCTTTTGGTTAATTTCTAGTAGGTCTCTAATTGCTTGAGAATATAAATCATCAACCTGATCATCCATTTCAGCAACTTGTTTTGCTTTGTTTACATCTTCCTCATTGAATGCTTCTAATGAAAGCAACAGCATCTTTGAGGTAATTTCATGCATTTGCTTAATATGCTCCAGCGGCTTAATAAGCGGTTCATTTCCAATTCGAATCGCAGATTTTGCAATATTTGTGGCAAAATCCGCGATTCTCTCAATATCATTGGCAATTTTAATTGCCACAATAATTCTACGCAAGTCAATTGCTACTGGCTGTTGCTTGGCAATAAGCAAAATTGCAAAATCATTAATCTCTTCTTCCATTAAATCTGCATCGGTGTCATCTTCCATAATCTTTAATGCCAATTCCACGTTTGCCGTTTCCAATGCCTCAATCGATTTACCGAGTGCATCGATTGCAAAATGCCCAATCTGTATTAATTTATTCTGTAATTCCTTCAAATCCTCATTGAATCGTTCCCGAACTACCAAAATGTTGACCCCCTTAATTTCTACTTTGCTATTTCTAACAAGCTCGCTTCGACCTCATTACCCAAAACGACCAGTGATATAATCTTCTGTTCTTTTATCCGTAGGGGTTGAGAAGATTTTATCCGTGTTGGCATATTCAATCACTTCGCCATTAAGGAAAAAGGCGGTTTTATCTGAAATACGCGCAGCTTGCTGCATATTGTGAGTTACAATAATGATACTAAAATTCTTTTTAAGCTCCTGAACTAGCTCCTCTACCTTTAACGTAGAGATTGGATCAAGTGCCGATGTTGGTTCATCCATTAGAATAACATCTGGTTCGATTGCCAAGCAGCGAGCTATACAAATCCGTTGCTGCTGACCACCTGATAATCCATAAGCATTTTGATGTAGGCGATCCTTGACTTCATCCCAAATAGCAGCCCCGCGAAGACTTTGCTCGACAATTTCATCAAGAATTTTTTTGTTTTTTATTCCATGTATTTTTGGTCCGTAGGCGATGTTTTCATAAATTGATTTCGGGAATGGGTTTGGTTTTTGAAATACCATCCCTACTCGAGTACGCAAATCTTCAACTTTGAAATTTTTATCCAAAATATTCTTTTCACGGTATAATATTTCCCCAGAAATTTTCACTGAAGGAACCAGTTCAACCATCCGATTCAATGTTTTAATATAGGTCGATTTACCACAACCGGAAGGTCCGATTATAGCTGTTACTTCATTTTCATAAATGGAAAGATTGATGTTTTTTAATGCATGACCCTCGCCATACCATAAATTGAGATCTTTTGTATCATAAACAATGCTTTGATTACTATTCACATTATCCACGACTTTTGAGAACTTCGCTGCCTGCGAATTTTTTTCTTTTTCTAATACTACGTCCATATTTTACACCTTCCTTAACTTAATATCTCTTTTGAAATTTATTGCGGATAATGATAGCAATGGAATTCATCGCAAATAACACAACCAATAGTATGACAATTGTTGCTGCAGCTAAGTTAGCATACTCAGCAACAAGCGCAGAGTCTGTAGTCCAATAATAGATTTGAACCGGTAAAATCGTAAACCGATCAAAAATCCCATCTGGAAGCGGGATAAGGAGTGCTGGAATCCCAATCACAACAAGCGGTGCTGTCTCACCAATTGCACGAGAAAGAGCTAAAATAACACCGGTTAAGATTCCTGGGATAGACGCTGGTAGCACAACATTTTTAATCGTTTGCCACTTTGTAGCTCCCATTCCATATGAAGCTTCTCTCAAGAATTGAGGAACAGCACGGATTGCTTCTTGACTTGAAACCACTACGACAGGAAGAACGAGCAGAGCCATCGTTAATCCACCTGCTAATACGACTGAGCCTAATTCCATAGCCCTAGCAAAAACAGTTAACCCCAAGATACCAAACACAACAGATGGTACCCCCGCAAGATTTGAAATATTTGTTTGAATAAAGGATTGAAGTCGCCCTTTTTTGGCATACTCCTCTAAGTAAATAGCTGTACCTACGCCTAAGATCATGGTCACAGGTGCAACGACCACCATTAACCATAATGTTCCTAGAATAGCCCCCAGTATCCCTGCTTTTTCTGGGTCAGTCGATAATTTATTCGTTAAAAAATCTAGATCAATCCAGCCTGCGCTTTGTACAATAACTCGATAAATGAGGATGACAAGTATAATAAGTCCAAATAATGTTGCTAATAAAAAAAGGGATTTTGCCAAATTGTTCGTGAATAAACGAGATCCCATTCTTTTTTTGACCTGTGCTACGTCAAAATACTTCATAATTAATATTCCTCCCTGAATTTACGGGATATATATTGAGCAATCAGATTCATTACTAGTGTAAACACAAACAATGTCATAGCAACAGCATACAAGCTGTAATACAAGGTTGTTCCGGCAGCTGCTTCGCCGCCTGTTACTTCTACGATATAGGCGGTCATTGTTTGCATCGATTGCGTGATATCAAAGGTAAAGTTTTTCGAGCTTCCACTCGCGATTGCAACGATCATTGTCTCACCAATTGCGCGGGAAATACCTAATACAAAGGATGCAATAATTCCAGATATTGCTGCTGGTACGACCACTTTCCAGGTCACTTCAAGCTTGGTTGCTCCAAGTGCCAAAGCACCTTCTCTCATTGCATTAGGTACAGAACTCATCGCATCCTCTGATAGGGATGCAACTAACGGAATAATCATGATGCCCATAACAAGTCCTGGGCTGAGAATATTTGTTGGTTCTAGGCCGGGTATAAAAGATCTTAATAAAGGGGTAACAAAGGTAAACGCAAAAAATCCATAGACAATTGTCGGAATACCAGCTAGTATTTCGAGCATTGGTTTTAATAATTTTCTAGTTTTTTCGGAAGCATACTCACTTAAGAAAATAGCTGTCATTAATCCAATCGGAATCGCAACAAGCATGGCTATTATCGTTGATAACAATGTTCCCGTTAATAAAGGTAAAACGCCAAATACAGCATCATCCCCTAGTGGCTTTAGCTTTGTTCCAGTAAAAAAGTCAAGGAAAGGGACCTTTTGAAAGAATATAACCGTTTCAGTCAAAAGTGTAAAAAGAATACCTATTGTTGTTAAGACAGAAATAGCCGAAATGCAAAATAATAAGCCAGGAATCATTTTTTCAGTCGAGTTACTGATATTGGAAGATCCCTTTTTTTCTGCTATTAGTTGTTGGATATTTAGTTTTTTGTATTTAGCCTCTGGCACAGACTTTTCCAAATTGAAAACCCCCTTCTCCCTAGTATCATCTAAGGAAGAACATTTATTACATTATTTAAAACAGGCAGAAGATGAGAAGAATTATCTTCTCATCTTCTTAGGCGTCCTCACCTGTTGATTCGATTATTTTAATTTCTTAAGTGCATCTAATGCCGTTTGAACATCCTCATCCGCTAATGGGGCAAAGCCTGTTTCTTTTGCTACGTCTTGTGCGTTTTCCATTGTATAGATTGCGTAATCTAATACTTCAGGCTTATCTTTCGCATGATCCACATTTAAGTAAGTGAATACTGGACGAGTGAATGGTGCATAATCTCCGTCTTCAGCAATTGTGTCAAGAGTAGGTTCAACTGGACCATTACCAAAATCAACTTTAACTGCTGCTATTTTATCTTTATTGCTTGCATAGTAACCATATCCGAAGAAACCAATCGCATTTTTGTCTTTTGATACTAAGTCAACTAATGTTGAGTAATCTTGTTGTAAATTAATACCTTCCACTAAATCCTGTTCTCCAAGAATGGTTTCATAGAAGAATTCATACGTACCGTGGTTTTCGTTTGGACCATATGTTTTAATTGGTGCATTCGGGAAGTCAGGACGAACATCAGACCATTTTTTCTTTCCTTTGCTTGCAAGGAAGATATCAACAATCTCTTCTTTCGATAATTCCTTAGCCCAATCATTGTCTTTATTAATAACGATTGTAATACCGTCAAGTGCAACTTTTAATTCTTGAACATCAATGCCTAATTTTTCAGCTTCTGCTTTCTCTTCATCTTTAATCGTACGAGAAGCATCATTAAAATCAGTTCCATTCTCAACTAAAAACTTCTTGAAGCCTGCAGAAGTACCAGCACGGCTTACTTCAACTGAAACTCCTTCTTGCTCGTTTGTCATGTAGTTTTCAGCCATTTTGGCCATAAAAGGGTAAACCGTACCCGAACCATCGATTACAACGCTACCTTCTAATTCAGCTTTTGCATCTTTGTTGTTTTCATCACTTTTAGATTCTTCTGCTCCCCCACATGCAGCTGTAAATACCATCAATGCTGCTAGTAACAGAAGAAGGCTTACCTTTTTAAAGCTTTTCATTTCTTTGTTCCCCCTAGAGAATTTGTTTTATTTTGTTTTGTTTTCCTTACATGTTCAACTATATAGCTTGACTGTTAATTGGGTTTTAACCTTTTGTAAAGCTTTTGTAAATTTGGACGAATTTTGTGTAAATTTGTCGGTAACACATTATTTCTTTATGAAACGGGATTAATAATAATTTACCCATAAAAAAAGAACTGCCTCATTAAAGACAGTTCCACTTTTTCCCTATTGCTGTACAGTTTGACCTTGATCAGCAGCATTTTCATTTGTATTACTATTCGGTGTACCATTTTGTTGTGCTTGGTTTTGTCGTGCTGCTTTTAGTTCGAAAAATTTATCCATAACTTGACTACCAATTAATAGATTGGTTCTGGTATCAGTTGCACTAGGAGTGTACGCCCAAGGCACTAGCACCGCCATCGAAACCTCTGGACTTTCGTAAGGCGCATACCCAACTAAGCTTAAATTCATCACTTCAGGTGGTTCTTTTCCATATTTTTTTCGATCTGGCCCATCATAAAACGCTTGAGCGGTTCCTGTTTTACCAGCTGGATTATATGGTTTACTACCAAAAAATCTGGTTGCGGTCCCTTGAGACCCTGACATAACCAGGCGGAACCCTGATTGTACACGTTTCACCCATTCTTCCTTCATATCAACTCGGTTTAATATCGTTGGAGTAATCGATTGGGTAATCGGTCCAATTTCATTTTTATCCAAAACAGGCTCACGAATTTCCTTCACGATATGTGGCTGAACGCGATAGCCATTATTAGCAATCGTTGAAACATATTGAGCGAGCTGCATTGCGGAATAGGTATCATACTGCCCTATGGCTAAGTCAAGTAAGAAACCTGGCTTCTTATCTGCACCTTTAAATCCTGCCGTTTCATTCGGCAAATCAATTCCAGTTCTTACCCCTAATCCAAATTGACTGAATGAATCCCGAATCGTATCAAAAGCTGCTGGATCGAGAGACAATGGCCCATTTGGCACATAACGTCCTTTCCCAATCGCAATCGCAGTCATAAACATATACACATTCGAGGAACGTTCCAATGCTTTTAAATCAGTTATTCTTCCCATTGTCGTCCACGATTTTTTTACTGGTGTTCCTTTAATTTTTAAAGGAGTATCTACCCAAGAAGAGTTTGGTGATATTGCACCTTGTTGATATCCTGTTAAAACTGTTGCACCTTTAACAGCAGATCCCACATTGTAAGATGTAGTAAAGGTTCCAAGTGCATCATCCTGTAATTCAGTCTGACCTGTTTCTGAATTTTTGACAAGCCGTTTCCCAGCCATTGTTAGAATTTCTCCAGTATTAGGGTCCATTAACACGACATACGCACGGTCAAGAAATCCTGTTCCCGCCATTTTCTTTGTAGCCAATAGATTCGTTTCAATAATTTGTTCGACTGAACGCTGAAGCTCCATGTCAATTGATAAGACAAGATCCTTCCCTCTTTGACCTTCTGTTACCATTTCCGTACTTAATACATTCCCGGCTTTTATCTGTTTTATTTTTAACTTTTGCTTTTTGACCTGTTAGAACGTCTTCATATTGCATTTCGAGATAGCTTTTCCCAACACGATCATTACGATTATAATCTCTCGATAAGTAATATTCTAATTGCTCTGAAGGCAAACCTTCATCTGAAGATGTAACATTTCCCAAAACAGACTTTAATGTGTTTTCGAAAGCATAATTACGCTTCCAATCGGTTGTCGTATCAACTCCTGGCAAGGATTCAAGGTTTTCACTAACGGCTGCAAATTCTTCTGGAGTAACACCTTCATTTTTAATGATTTGTGGTGTAAGCGCATAGCCACTATTAAATTCTCTAAAAATCGCCAATACTTCCAACTCATCGTTCGTAAAGCTGTTAATCTCCTTATCCGTAATACGTTCTAACTGAAGCTTATAAATATCCTTGTCATCTAGCTTTTCAGCTTCAAACTTGTCCCATTCTTTTTTAGAAATTTTCTTCTTGGCAAGGGTTGGATGCTTCATAATCCAAAAATCCTTCTTATCACGTTCTTGGATCTTTGATGTATCCTTTTCAATAAGTTTTGCTAGTTTTTCGGCAGTCTCCAACATTTCCTTTGAATCAGTGCCCTGATATTTCGTGTACGTAATTGCGTTTAGTGGGATATTATCGACAATTACATTTCCACTACGATCATACATTTTCCCACGCGGCACAGGATTATTGACGGTTACATCTTCAGTTCGCTCGATTTCCCTCTTAAAATCATCACCATATACAATTTGGACAACCCCAAGCCGCAGGATCAGAGCTGAAAACAATAGAAACACAGCAAAAAACAACATGTTTAAGCGAAAAGGGACATGTGTTTTTTTCTTTTTTGATTTATTCACGCATTCCACACTTCCTTTTATATAGAAACCTAACTGATCATTTTATTAGTCTAGATTCCATTTTAAAAGAAAAGATCGAATTTATCTATCCTCATATCTCGATTCCCTCTATTTATTTTTAGGTTATTATGGAAATGTTAGGTGAATTTTTCTAATAAAGAAATATATAAGGGTATGACCCGTGCCAACAATCAATAATAAAATCGGGATACTCTTCTGTTCATCAAACATCGTTACCGCAATTAAGAACAAAATAATCGATACAAATCGTCCTAAATTCAAGAAAATCTCGCGGACGACAATATATTCAATTCTCATTTCCGCTGCATTCCAACCTCTACCAATTACATCATAGGTCATTGACATATAAGGAACGAGCAACAGCGGATACGCAATCGCAATAGTCGCTGCGTACATCAATAGCTTTGTATATGTAATGTCAAAAACAATCAAAAAGATAGCCCCATAGAGGATACATCCCCCTAAGAGAATGGCTTTCTTCCGATGCTGTTTTTTAATCATCTTCGATACAAAAAAGTAAGCAATAAAAGAAACACCTGAATTAATGAGCCCGAAGGTCCCTAATGAAAGCTCGCTTCCTGTAGATAAGAATACAAAAACCGAAATAATAAAGACGAATGTTCCCTCGCGAAAGCCTTGAAAAAAATGTGCGTTTGTAATCATCCGCCAGTTGAAATCATGGTTTCTTTCCTTCAAAATTCGTTGAAACCAATATTTACCGTGTGCTGGGCGTCTTTTGAGAAAAAAGCTTAAGAAAACAGCTAATGAGAATAAACCGAGTGAAAGCCCAAACACAATCGTGTAACCAGTAAAATTTTCCAAACGCGAAATAATATACCCCGCTGCTATCGGACCGATGATCCCTCCAATGGAAGTGAGCACACCCAATAACCCATTAAAAAAATCCCTTGTATCCGGTTCCGTAATTTCAAACGTAAGAACATTATAGGCAAGCCAATAAAAGCCGTACCCCATTCCAAGCAATGCTCCTAGAAGGATTAAATATTTTGATGCATTTGATCCAGCAAACAAAACCGCCATATAAAAAAGAGCTAAAAAGGACACACCAATTCTTAACACAATCACTCGATCTATTTTCTTTGCCCATCTTCCTGCCAAAATAAAGGTGATCGGCTGGAGAACGACGACCGAGAGATTATACAAGCCTAAATCAGAAAATTCTCCAGACTGTTTCCATAAATAAATATTGACGAAGGTATTCGAAAGCGCGGTACTAATGGAATATAATCCACCAATAAGCAATAAAAATTTAAAGTCTTTCGTCAGTGTTACATCACCTAAAAATCTCTTTAACATAAAAAAACTCCCCTTCAATTAAGGGTAGTTTTTTACAAACACTAATGAGTTATTCAACAAAAAGTAGTTTTGAATCTCAATAACAGCAAAAATGGTAGACCCTTAGGATCTACCATTTCTTATTTGAGATATTATTTTGCTGCGCTATAACGTTTTGCTACTTCATCCCAATTTACAACATTCCAAAATGCACCGATATAATCTGGACGGCGATTTTGGTAGTGTAAATAGTAAGCATGCTCCCATACATCTAAACCAAGGATTGGCGTTTTGCCTTCCATTAATGGAGAATCTTGGTTAGCTGTGCTAGACACTTCTAATTCACCGTTGCTAACTGAAAGCCAAGCCCAACCAGAACCAAAACGAGTTGTTGCAGCTTTAGTGAATTCAGCCTTGAAGTTTTCTAAGCTTCCAAACTTTGAATTGATTGCATCCGCTAATTCACCCGCTGGCGCACCACCGCCATTTGGAGAAAGAAGCTGCCAGAATAAAGAATGGTTAGCATGTCCGCCACCATTATTACGAACTGCAGTACGAATTGCTTCCGGTACGGCATCAAGATTTGCGATCACTTCTTCAACTGATTTGCTTAGAAGCTCTTCGTTTCCTTCTAATGCGTTATTTAAGTTCGTCACATATGTGTTGTGGTGTTTTGTGTGATGGATGTTCATTGTTTCTTTGTCAATGTGTGGTTCTAATGCATCATAAGCATAAGGTAATTGCGGTAATTCAAAAGCCATTATAAAAATCCTCCTTATGTAACAATTAAAATTACTCTCAAAATATTCCCAATGGATTATCAAATAAGAATATTTCTAAAGCATTACATTTACAATTTACCAAAGTTGGAAACTTCAATCAAATATAATGCTCATTAACCTCAAATATCTTCTCCCTTCTTTATGCAATGTATACGCAACCATTCTTAATGTTTCGGAAATTTGTCATGAATTCATAACCCCTTGATTTGACTATGATTTTTATCGCTTATGGTAAAAATCACAGTCAGTATATTCCAAATACTTCCAAACCATTATTGACATGATGTTTACTTTTCTTTTAAATCAATATGAAGGCATTCATCGAGGTGATTATATGATTAAAACAAGTTATAGTTTATATCAAGTTATGATTAGAAATTTTAGTAATAAAGAAACCGTTCAAAAAGTTAAAGCTGGCACCATGCTGTTCCAGGAAAAAGATTCTGTCCAACATGTATATATCATGTTAAAGGGAATCATTGCGGTTGGAAGAGTTCATTTTAAGGGAAAAGAATTTATTTTAAAAATTTTAAACGGAGAAGAGTTATTGGTTGAGTACCAAGTATTTGATTCTGCACCACGTTATCACTATAGTGCAAAAACGATTACCGACTGTGAAATGCTCATGATCAAAAAAGATGAATTTGAAAAATTCCTTGAAGAAAATGTGTATGCGCTTCAAGCCTTTGGTCATTGGATGAGCATGAAGTATTTAAAAGCCCAAATGAAATGCCAAGACCTTATTATGAATGGTAAAAAAGGCGGACTTTACTCGATCCTAATTCGACTCTGCAATTCTTATGGGGTTATGACAGATGAAGGGATTCTTATTGACCTTCCATTAACACATCAGGAATTAGCCAATTTAACATACGGAACTCGTGAAGTGATTCAAAGATTGCTGAAAGAGCTAAGAGAAAATGATATTCTCGTTTACCGTCAACAAAAATTTATTGTCAAGGATATTTCCTATCTAAAAAATCATGTTGATTGTCAAAACTGCCCTTACGAGATTTGCGGTGTGAACTAAATAGTAAATCTGAGGGGTCAAAGTGATTAGTTAGACTGGATGAAAAAAGACGAGATTGTGCCCACTGTTTGGGTACAATCTCTTTTACATTACAAGTAAGAAAAAATACAATATCATTACCACTTGAATAATTCCTTTTGTAATGACTGAACTAACAAAGCCAACAACCGAGCCAAATCCAATCTTAACAGCTTCTTTTAAACCTGTTTTATGAACCAGTAATTCAGCAATGATTGCACCTAAAAAAGGGCCAATCAGTATCCCTAATGCTGGAATCACAAATGGACCAATTAATAAGCCGATTGTACTTCCCCATATTCCCGCCTTTGAGCCCCCAAATTTTTTAACGCTGACTAGATTTGCAAAATAATCCGCTCCAAACAACAGCACAATAAACAAGCCTTGAATGAGCCAAAAGAACCAACCAAAATGGTCAAAGGAGAAGGAAAAGCCATAAATGATGAAACCTGCCAAAATAAATAACACGCTTGGAATGATCGGATAAATCAAGCCGATAAAGGCAATGACAAATAAAGCCGTTATGACACACCAAAACAGTATATCCACTAAATCTCCCCTTTATAAAAATTGTACTTTCCCTATTTTACCACCGTTTGTTATTGGAGAAAAAGGTTCAATCCTGTAGGCCAGTTTATTATCATTCTTCCCTGTATGTTTGCTTGAAAAAAAACCGTTATCGCTCGATAAAGTGAAACTTCCATCTGTAGGGGGTTTTACTGCCCGTTAATCTGCGATAAAATAAAGTGAATTTGAAAGAGGTGTGATACGATGAATATCTTTAAACAATTAGTAAAAAGTATTTATTCTCCTAAGGATATATCCATATTTCGATTTCAAGGTATTGGAAAAACAATATTATATGTTTTCCTCCTTACCTTAATTTCCATTATTCCTTCTATGTATTTTTTAAGCACCGCCATTACTGAAGGGGTTCATTCAGCTAAGGAAACCGTTGCGAGCAAATTGCCTGACTTCGAGATAAATAACGGAAAGCTAGAATCTGACTCAAATAAGCCCTTAACCATTACAGAAAATGGCTTTGTGATGGTGTTCGATTCAAGTGGCGAAGCAAAAGCAAGTGACCTTGATCAAGTTGAAAATGGTGTGGCATTACTAAAGAATGAAATGGTGTTTGTTGCAAACGGTGATACGCAATCCTATTCCTACTCGATGCTGGAGGATTTAACCTTAAACAAAAAAGATCTTGTAAACTTAATTGATAGTATTGATTCATCACTAGTGATTTTCCTTCCTATCTTAATTCTAGCCAACTACATATTGTCGTTGGGTGTGAAATTTATTGAGATTTCTATCCTTGCTGCGCTCGGGTTAATTATTAAAAACATCACATTGAGAAAATTAAATTATGGGCAGCTTTGGAGAATGTCTGCCTATAGCGTCACCTTAACCACTATCTTCTTTACGGTCATGGCAGCACTAAAGACCTCTGTTCCTGGAGACTTTTTACTCAATTGGATGGTTTCCTACTTCGTGTTATTTCTAGCTGTAAAAGAAATACCACAAGCAAAAAAATCAGATAGTTAAAGCGTCGATATCGGCGCTTTTTTTATTTTCCTGTTCTATTTTTCCAATCGTATGAATAAACATGGACAAACTTCCATTATGGTGAGGTGTCCTAATTGAAACGGTTAACTGTTGCATTAATCACAGTACTCGTCCTATACGTCATCTACTACGATCTTACCGAAGGCTCGATTGTCATACCTGAAGAAAGATTGGAAGAACAAGCTCTTCCAGTATCGAGCACTTCAACTAATAGCATTCCTTTTTCCGAACATGTCGTAAAGCCGGGTGACACCGTAATATCAATTGTCGAAAAAAAATCAGACAACCCTCTGCCTGTTTCAATTTCAAAGGTCATTTCCGACTTCCAGAAGCTTAATGATGGGACAAATCCAGTCGACATTCAAATAGGCAATCAATATAAATTTCCAACATACGAAAAGCAGGATTAATTTTTCGTTCTACTATCCCACACCCGTGAAATATCGGAAGTCACGGCAAGAATCTTGTCAACAGCAAGCATTCATTGATACAATAACTAAGTGAACTTTACTGAATGTACTCTTACTGCATTCTATAATTAAAGGAGCGAACCACCATTGAGTGAAATAATACATCGTACCAAAACTCGTCCAATCAAGGTTGGAAACTTAACAATTGGCGGGAATAATGAGCTTGTCATTCAAAGTATGACAACAACCAAAACCCATGACGTTGATGCAACTGTTGCCGAAATTTTGCGCCTTGAAGAAGCTGGGTGCCAAATTGTCCGAGTGGCATGCCCTGATGAAAGAGCCGCTAATGCTATTGCCGAGATTAAGAAACGAATCAATATCCCATTAGTAGTCGATATTCATTTTGATTACAAATTGGCATTAAAGGCGATTGAAGGCGGAGCGGATAAAATTCGAATCAATCCAGGAAACATCGGCAAACGCGAAAAGGTTGAAGCCGTTGTTAAAGCTGCTAAAGAACGCGGCATTCCAATTCGAATTGGTGTAAATGCCGGGTCATTAGAAAAGAGAATCTTAGATAAATACGGGTATCCAACTGCCGATGGCATGGTCGAAAGCGCCCTCCATCATATTAAAATCCTTGAGGATTTAGATTTTCATGATATCATCGTTTCGATGAAAGCTTCGGATGTACCGCTTGCGATTGAAGCATATGAAAAAGCAGCACAAGCTTTTGATTACCCGCTTCACTTAGGTATTACCGAATCAGGAACTTTATTTGCGGGTACCGTAAAAAGCGCTGCAGGTTTAGGTGCCATATTAAGCAAGGGAATCGGTAATACATTGAGAATTTCATTAAGTGCCGATCCAGTCGAAGAGGTAAAGGTTGCTCGTGAGCTTTTAAAGGTATTTGGTCTATCCTCCAATGCCGCAACTCTAATTTCTTGCCCTACATGTGGGAGGATTGAAATCGACCTCATAAGTATTGCAAATGAAGTCGAAGAATATATCCAGAAAATCAAAGCACCGATAAAAGTTGCCGTACTTGGCTGTGCCGTTAATGGTCCTGGCGAAGCAAGAGAAGCTGATATTGGTATTGCCTGGAGCAAGAGGGGAAGGCCTGCTCTTCCGCAAAGGAAAAATTGTTCGCAAAGTTCCAGAAACCGTTATGGTCGAAGAATTAAAAAAAGAAATTGATCAAGTAGCAGCTGAGTATTTTGCAAAAAAGGAAGCTGAATTAGCGGCGAAAGAATAACTTTCCACCGCTTGAATAGAAAAACGCCTGGCATTTGTGCCAAGCGTTTTTTAATGCTCCACAATGAAGAAATTTTAAAAGAATGGGAGTATAAACATACCGACAATGATGGAAATGGCCCCTATGCCAATCGCCCAGTTGCCTAAACTGTTTGCTCCCCTTCGACGTGCAACAAACCCTAAAATAATCCCAGCGGCACCAAAGAGAATGGGTAAAACAAACAACGAAATGATTGATAAGGCTAAGGCAGCAAAGCCAACACCTTTACCTTCCGTTGCTGTTTTGTCACGATTGTTTAAATCAGTGTCTCTTCTTGATAAGGTATTCCCTGTAAATGAAACGGGTGCTGCAATTTCTGCTGAGGTTTCTTCAATATAATTAGGTGCAGGTAGACGATGCTGAATATCAACAGTTTTGTCTTCTTGTAACCCACTTGTAGAAGTTCTGTAAAGTTCTTCTGCCATATTGATTTATCCCTCGCTTTCATTAATGGAGCACTATTATTGTTAACGAAACACACCCATTTCACTATGTTAATGTTTAACTGTTTTTGTAGGATTTATGTTATTTTAAAAAAGGCTTGGTAAATTAGAATGTTGATTTCCGCTCCAATCAACATTGAGCTAATACCAACAATGAGCTTCTATAAAGCCTAATAAAAGGAGATTCAGCATGAGAAAGCGTTTTGGAATTGATATTGACGGTACCGTAACATGTCCAACTGCTTTATTGCCTTACTTAAATGATTCATTCAAGCTAAATTTAACGCTGAATGATATTACACAATATGATTTGACACCCTTTGTCAACGTATCAGGCGAAGAATTAGCCAAATGGTTTTTGGAAACAGAGCCTGAGATTTATGCAAATTCTCCGCTTGCACAAGGTGCAAAAGAAATCCTTACTCGTTGGGAAGAAAGTCATGAATTATATTTTATAAGTGCACGAAATACTCATTTATTAAATATCACGAAAAATTGGTTTATCGATAAAGGCTTAAAATTTGATCATATCGAGTTAATTGGTTCACATGATAAAATAAAAGCGGCCAAAAATTACCAAGTAGACTTATTTTTCGAGGATAAACATGATAATGCAGTGATGATTCATGAAGAATGTAATATTCCAGTGATTTTGTTTGATACCCCATATAATCGTGATCCCATTCTGGATGGAGTCATCCGCGTGAACCATTGGAATGAAGCCTATGCATGGGTTGAAAACTGGTTAAAAAGATCCGTTTAGATAACACAAACAAAAAAAGCACATGACCTTTTCAATCGCAAAAAGTCATGTGCTTTTTTTATACAACCAATTAAATGCAATCCGGACAGCGTCCATATATTTCAAACTTATGACCAGATACGTCATATTCCTTTAAATCTTCCATTAAACCGACCATTGGGCAGGCAGCAATTTCTTTCGTTTTACCGCAAACCATACAAATAAAGTGATGATGATGGTGATCATGTGAACAAGATAGTCGAAAATGTTTTTCTCCAGATAATTCCGTCATTTCAAATATACCTAAATCCACAAACAAAGATAAATTACGATAAATCGTATCAAAGCTCAAGCCTGGATATTGATCCTTCATATGATCAAGTACATCTTTTGCGGTTAAATATTTATTGTGGTCTGCAAATAACTGCAGCATTTCTTGTCTTTTACCTGTATGCTTAAACCCTTGATTCTTTAATATATCTAGAGCATCTGTAACATTCATCTTTTTCACCCCAAATTATACAGGTCGCAAATTGGTTAATTTTTTTATCATAATCGTTAAAATTAAAATCACAACAGCGATCACAACAATCGTTCCACCTGGCGCTAAATCTAAATAATAAGAGCTAATCAGTCCACCGAGCACTGATGTCTCGCCGAATAGTACCGAAAAAATAATCGTTTGCTTGAATCCTTTTGCAATTCGAATACTGGCCGCAACCTGGTAAGGTCATCAATGAGGATACAAGCAGAATTCCAACGATTCTCATTGATGCAGCAATCACTAACGCCACCATCACGATAAAAATGAAGTGGACACTCTTTGCTGCGATTCCTGATGCTTTTGCGTATTCTTCATCAAACGAAAGTAAAAATAATTCTTTGTAAAGAAAATACACAACAGCAACCACACAGATACTGATAAACAGAATCGTCCATAGGTCCGTGCGACTAACAGCACTGACACTCCCAAACAAATAACTGTATAAGTCTGTATTAAACCCATCCGCTAATGAAATAAAAATGACTCCAAGACCGATTCCTCCTGGACAAAATAATCGGAATCGCTAGTTCCTGATAGTGTTTATAAACACTTCGCAATTTTTCGATGAAAATGGAGCCGGTAACTGAAAAAACAATCCCCAAATATAATGGATTTAAGTTTACAAACATTGCGAACTGCTTTTGCAATAAAAGACTCGCTGCAATCCCAGCTAATGTAACATGACTTAAAGCATCAGCAATAAGGGACAGACGTCTTACGACGATAAAAACTCCGAGTAGCGGTGCAATTATACCGATAATAATCCCTGTAAGAAAAGCATTTTGGAGAAATTCATATTGTAGTATCCCTGATATCATCTATTCGTTCCCCCAGCATGCAAGTGATTATGCGTTAAGACCTGAATATCATGACCATAAAATTCCGTCATCTCACCTAACTTAAGCTCCTCAAATTCATGTGTTTCTCCATGAAAGTGAAGATGATTATTCAAGCAGGCAACATGGGTTACCTTATCTGAAATGGTTCCAATATCATGTGTTACCAACAACAACGTGATACCGTGATTTTTATTTAATTCATGAAGTAACTCATAAAAGGAAGCAACGTTTTTTGCATCGACGCCTACTGTCGGTTCATCGAGTATCAATAACTCAGGTTCACTGACTAACGCTCTTGCGATAAAGACTCGCTGTTGCTGTCCACCAGATAATTCCCCAATATTTTGGTGTAAGTAGGCTTCCATTCCAACTAGTTGGATGGCTTTCTCGACATGTAGACGATCCGCTTTCGTTAATTTACGAAATAAACCAAGTTTTTTTGTGAGACCGCTGGCTACGACCTCAAATATAGTTGCTGGAAATCCTGTGTTAAAAGAATTAGCCTTTTGTGAAACATATCCTATTTTTTGCCAATCTTTAAATCGGGCGATATCCTGCCCAAAGAGTTGAATTGATCCAAACTGAGGCTTTAGTAAACCTAAAATCTGCTTTAAAAGCGTTGATTTACCGGATCCATTCGGACCAACAATACCTAGGAAATCCCCTTTATGGATTGACAAATTAATGTCCTCAAGGACATTTTCTTTTTCATAGCGATAGGAAACATGTTCTAATTGTACAATGGTTTCTTGTTGATTCATTTTTATCACCCTATATCAGAATCATTCCGATTTAACTTGTTGTAGTATACAATACCGTATCAGCCTTGTAAACCATTTTATCTTGGAAGTACTTTTATTTTTACATTGCATCGATTTTTAGGCACGGTTATCACCTTTTCCTCATAGGTTAGTATGAAGGAGTGATGATAAAGGTGAAAATTTTTGAAAACATTATTAACTATAAGTTAAAGACAATTACTCGTGATGAATTATTAAAGTACGCCAATCAATTTAATATGAAACTTTCGAAAACGGAAGCAGATAACATTGCAAAATACTTAAGAAGTTCTAGCTTAAATATGTTTAAAGATAACGAACGAGCGCAAATGATAAAAGATATTGCGCGGATTGCTAGTCCTGACACAGCAAGAGAAATAAACAAGCTGTTTACTACCTTTATGAAATAGTTTTTTTAAACATGTCTGTTGATTTCCGTTCCAGGTGCTCCAATCAACAGAGTGCTCAAAAAACAACAATTTTCTTTAACATAGCCTCAAAAATAAATAAGAAAAAGCTGTGAATTGATCTCACAGCTTTTTTCTTGTCTTGCATTATCCTTGAAGCATGATTTCATCTAATAAGTTTTGATTGAATTCTTTGCTTTTTAGCATGGCGATTTCATGTTTATACGGTGCTTTTTTATTATTTTTATCATCACCAACAAATGGTGTTTCGAGGATTTTAGGAATATCCATTAGCTGTGGATGATGGACAATGTAGCTCAGTGCCTCAAAGCCAATTTTCCCAAAGCCGATATTTTCATGGCGGTCTTTGGCCATTCCACGCTCATTTTTACTATCATTTATATGAAGCACCTTTAAGCGGTCAAGGCCAATAATTTTATCAAATTCATTTAGCACTCCATCAAAATCTTCTACAAGGTTATACCCCGCATCATGTGTATGGCAAGTATCGAAGCAAACGGATAGTCGGTCACTATAGTTTACTCCATCGAAAATCATGGCCAACTCCTCAAAATTCTTGCCGCATTCCGAACCTTTACCAGCCATTGTTTCAAGTGCAATTTGCAGCTTTTCGTGTCCGGTCAACACTTCATTTAGTCCTTCAACAATTTTTTTGATCCCAAGCTCAGTACCTGGCGCCAACATGAGCACCTGGGTGAAGAACAATTTGTTTTGCACCAATCGCTTCCGTACGCTCTATTTCTGTGCGCAAAAAGTTTACTCCCAATTCAAAGGTAGCGGGATTAGTCGTATTGCCAATATTGATGATATATGGAGCATGGACAATAATTTCACTAATTCCATTTAGCTCCATATGACGTTGGCCTTCTTCAATATTTAAGTCTTCGATTTTTTTCCGTCTCGTATTTTGCGGAGCGCCTGTATAAATCATAAATGTATTGGCACCATAAGAAACGGCCTCTGCACTTGCCGCTAATAGCATATTTTTCCCGCTCATCGAAACATGTGAACCTATTTTCAACATTATAGCTCGTCTCTCCCTCAATCTATATTTATTTTTTTCCGCGATTAACTCGTCGTTGGCGTTTTTCGATTTTTTCTACTTCTGCCTTCATTCTTTTTTTATAGCCAGGTTTCACTTTATTCGGCTTGCGGACAAAGGTTTTTGCTTTTTCTTTAATTTCATCACTTTGTTTTTGGCGATTTTTCCGCTTATTCCGCTCACCAATTGTGACCCATTCACCCTTTTGAATATCCACGTTTTTGAGAACAATACCTATCTTTTCGAGTTTATTTAAGGCGTCATCATCTGAAAGATCATAAATAGTCAGGGCAACACCAGAATGCCCTGCACGTGCTGTTCTTCCGACACGGTGTACATAAAAGTCAAGGTCCTCTGGTAGTTCATAATTAATGACGTGACTAACACCTGAAATATCGATTCCACGTGCTGCTAGGTCAGTTGCCACAAGGTATTGGAACTCTAGGTCCTTAACCTGCTTCATTACTTTTTTACGCTCCCGAGGAGTCAAGTCCCCATGGATTCTTCCAACCTTTAAGCCTTTTTGGATCAGGGCATCCGCTACTTCATCCGCTGTTTTTTTCGTATTTGTAAAAACGATCGCCATATATGGATTCAATAGTTTTAATGCTTCATACGTCAGAGTAACCTTATTACGATGACGAGATGGAATGATTAAATGCTCTATATTTTCAGCAGCAATATGCTTCGGTGCAATTTGCACAAATTTTGGATTCTCCATGTATTTCTTTAGGAACGGCTTCAGCTTTTCAGGAATCGTGGCAGAAAATACAAACATTTTCAGGCGTTCCGCCATTCGCGAAGCGATCATATCAACATCTTCAATGAATCCCATATCCAGTACTAAGTCCGCTTCATCCACAACAAGAGTATCAGCTGTATAAACAACTAATGCTTGGTCTTTAATAAGATCATTTATTCTTCCTGGTGTTCCTACAACAATTTGTGGTTGAACCTTTAATTTATCAATCGTTCTTTGCTTATCCGTCCCACCCATAAACACCCGTGCGGTGATTTCTTCATCAGGATGGCAATGTGAGGTTATTTTTACAATTTCACGGTAAATTTGATCTGCTAACTCACGTGTTGGAGCTGTAATCACAGCTTGTACTTCTTTTTTTGCAGGATTAATTTTTTGTAATATCGGTAAGATATAAGAATGGGTTTTTCCAGTCCCAGTTTGAGACTGGCCGATCGTGCTTTCTTCCTTTAATATTAACGGAATGATTCTTTCTTGAATTTCAGTGGGCTCTTGAAAGCCTAATTTCTGTATTGCATCTATTATGAACGGTTTAAATTCATATCGATCAAATTTTGATTTTTTCATTTTTTTACTCCTTCGCTTAAACATCCATCATGTTATTATAATAAAGTTTAGAATAAAACTCCACTTTTCTATTAATTATGCAAAATTGACTCTAATCAGATCTACCTAATTATGAATATCCCTCATTTTAAACCTAACCAAAATCGGTTTACCGCATACAGTAAAGAAGAGAGAGTATGCTTGAAAGGGGGTTTATTCATGCCGCAAAGACAACAAATGCCATTTAACTGGGGCAATCAACGCAGTCAAATGGGGCCGTATCAACGTCAAATGTATCATCCGACAATGATGAATCGACAAATGGGGCCGATGGGTTCCATGCGCCAAATGAGACAAATGGGATCGATGGGCTTTTCGCAAAACAGGTCCGGTGGCGGACTACTTGCGAAATTATTAGGAAGAACAAATCCATCTATGGGTGGAGGAGTTCCGGGTTGTTCTCTTCACCAGGTACTGCAGCTGCTTCGGGTGGATCTTTTTTAAAGAATTTAACAAATCCGACTGCCATTTCAGGTTTCTTAAATAACACACAACAGGTTCTAAGTGCCTTTCAACAAATTACCCCACTCGTATCACAATACGGGCCAATCATCAAGAATATCCCGACGATGTGGAAGCTTTACCGTGGATTAAAGGATGCAACTGAGGAAACAAATTCAGAGCAAACGGAAATGGAATCGATTGAGCTTGAGGAGGAAAGCGTTGAAAAAGAAGAAGTACTAACAACGGAAAGAAGAAGTAGTTTCTTAACAGGGGAAGAGCAAACCAAAAGAAGAAAACAGTCAAAAAATCAAAATCACCGCAGTGTAACGGTTAATTCTAATGATGAAGATACAGAAAGTGATGAAGATGACTGGGATAAACCTGGAAGAACAGCCTAGAGTTCATCATTTTCAAGAGCGTCGTTCTTTTCCGAGAATTTATATTTGAATTTTTTGATAATTAATATGTAACGATACATTAAGCTACTCAAAGTTGGTAAATACGATGGGTAGCTTCTTGTTTTAATAAAAATCAAATTTGACAAAATGCGTCTTTTGAATTCTGTTTCCAAGTCCTTTATAATAAATACATAAAAAAGATACATTCCGTAATTTTTAGGGGGAACTAAATTAATGAAGGTCATCAAAATCTCACCACGTGGTTATTGCTACGGTGTTGTCGATGCAATGGTCGTTGCACGTAATGCTGCTTTAGATAAATCTTTGCCCCGACCTATTTATATACTGGGAATGATTGTCCACAACAAACATGTTACCGATGCCTTTGAAGAAGAAGGAATCATTACATTAGATGGGAAAAATCGACTCGAAATTCTCGAACAGGTTGATAAAGGCACCGTCATCTTTACTGCACATGGTATTTCACCAGAAGTTAGAGAGCTAGCAAAGCAAAAGGGATTGGTTACCATTGATGCTACTTGCCCTGATGTTACAAAAACCCATTCACTTATTTTAGAGAAGGAAAAAGAAGGATTCCATATCATTTATATAGGCAAAAAGGGCCATCCTGAGCCTGAAGGAGCCGTGGGGGTCGCCCCACATGTGGTGCATTTGGTCGAGACTGAAGCGGATGTTGAAGCACTCGAGATTAATGCTGACAAAATTATTGTCACGAATCAAACAACGATGAGCCAATGGGATGTTAAACACATTATGGATAAGGTCAAGGAAAAATATCCTCATGTCGAAATTCACAATGAAATTTGTATGGCAACACAGGTGCGTCAAGAAGCTGTTGCCCAACAAGCAGGCGATGCAGATGTATTAATTGTTGTTGGGGATCCTAAGAGCAATAATTCGAACCGATTAGCCCAGGTTTCTGAGGAAATTGCTGGAACGAAATCGTACAGAATAGCTGACATTACAGAGTTAGATATTAATTGGATTAAGGACGCAAAGTCCGTCGCGGTTACCTCTGGTGCATCAACACCAACACCGATTACAAAGGAAGTTATTACGTTTATTGAGCAATTCGATCCAACGGATGAAAACACATGGGCAAAGGAAAAGAAGGTTCCGTTGAACAAGATTTTGCCAAAAATAAAAAAGTAGTTTTACGATACAAGAGGCTGCCACTAAGGCAGCCTCTTGTTTGTAATAATAAACCTTATAAAAACTGAAATGGATCAGTGCTTAGTTCAGAAGGAAAAATATGAACACTGTAGCCTTTTTCGGTACACTTTTTCGTTAAAATATTGGTTACTCCCTGCTTCATAACCATTTCGACATGGTGACCAGGATCAATGATGTTTAAGCCAGCAAGCATTGCATCATGAGCCACATGATAGTATAAATCTCCAGTTACATATACATCTGCCCCTTTGAATTTAGCTTGACTCCAATACTTATTTCCGTCTCCCCCTAGCACGGCTACCTTCTTTACTTTTGACTGCAAATCACCGACAACACGAACCCCACTTAGTCCAAATACTTGCTTCACGTGGTTAGCAAAATCTTTTAACGTCATTTCTTCAATCGATCCCACTCTTCCGAGACCAAGCTCAGGGCCCTTGTTAGCTAATGGAAAAATGTCGTAAGCCACTTCTTCATAAGGATGAGCCTTTAACATCGCGGAAAGAACGCGCTTCTCAAGTGAAGCCGGAAAAATAGTTTCAATCCGGCCTTCTTGAACGGATTCTAATTCACCGCTATGGCCGATAAATGGGTTTGTATTTTCACCAGGTAAAAAATTCCCTGTTCCCTCACTAGTAAACGAGCAATAGCTATAGTTGCCAATTGCACCAGCACCAGCACTGCCAAGCGCATTTTTTACTTGTTCGCTCTGTTTTTTCGGTACATAAACCACTAATTTTTTTAGTTTTTCTTCATATGTAGGTGCTAAAAGTTCTATATTTTGTAGCCCCAGTGCCTCTGCAAGTAAATCATTTACGCCTCCTGGTGCTACGTCTAGATTTGTATGGGCAGCATATACAGCAATATCATGCTTTATCAATTTCTCAAACATTCTACCTTGAGGAGTATCCGTTACTAACTTTTGTAAAGGTCGAAAAATCGGCGGATGATGAGCAATAATTAAGTCAACATTTTTATCAATTGCTTCGTCGACCACATTCTCCAGAACATCTAAGGTAACCATCACATTTTGAATTGGCTTATTTAAACGTCCTATTTGTAAACCTACTTTATCTCCTTCCATCGCATAACCTTTTGGAGAAAATTGTTCAAACAGTTCTATGATTTGATGTCCATTAACTTTTTTCATTGCTCTGGATTGCCTCCTCCACCATCTTTATTTTATGAAGCAGCTCTTTCTTTTTTTGATCATTTTGAAGATTATCGTCAGCTAACTCCAGCTGTGCAACGATTCTATGCCAATTGGCCATTTCTCCAAGCCATTTTAGCCTAAATGCTTCATTTTGGGCTTTCACTAAATATGGCCCCATAAGTAAACCTGCGTCCACTTGGCTATCATACGGCGCCATAGGATTGCCCTGTTCAGCCACAAGCACCTCGTATATTTTCCCATCCTCTGCCATAATTTCTTCAGCAACAAGCTTCCAGCCATTTTCGATCAGCCAAACTCTAATGGCCTTAGCCCCAACATTTGGCTGAAGAATCAACCGTTTAATTGACACCAATTTATCTTTACCACGCTCTAAAATAGAGGCGATCAATGTACCACCCATCCCACAAATCGTAATACAATCTACATCTCCTGGATTTATAACTTCGAGGCCATTCCCCATCCGAACAGATATTTTCGCTTGTAGTCCTTCTGCTTTTACCTGTTTTAATGCGGATTGAAAAGGACCTTCTACGACTTCACCAGCAACAGCAAAAGGCACGATTCCTTTGTGAACAACATGACAGGGAAGATAGGCATGATCAGAGCCTATATCCCCAATCCTAAATCCATCGGGTATATGTTTTACTACGGTTTGCAAACGTAGTGATAATGTTTCTGTATTCATTGGTTGTTCCCACCATTCATTTAAACTTTAGTTTTATGCTCTCCTTAGTATAAAAAAAGTCCCTTGCATATGCAAAGGACTTTCTCAAACCTATTTAAGCTTAGCTAGCCATTTGGCCATATCTTCAGCTTTGTCTTCTGGAACAAGTCCAGGAGGCATATTACCTCTACCTTTTGTCACAACCTGAACGATTTGATCCTGTGACAATCTGTCGCCAACACCTTTTAACTTAGGACCTACACCCCCATTATAATCGGCCCCATGACAACCTACACAGCTTTTCTGGTAGATATCTTCTGGATTGGCAGCAGCTTGTTCTGTCTTTTCTCCGCCACCTTTTGCTTCTTTTGCTAGTTCTTCCGCGTCCCCTAACCCTTTGAATGAAAGTAAAAACATTAGGCCAATACCGAAAACCATAATGACCACGAACGGGATGATCGGATTACGATTCATAAAAAATTACCTCCTATGTAATAACGATCAAGAAATAAGTATTACAAACAATTATTATTTTACTTGAAAATTCAAAATTGTAAAAGCCCTAAAGTAAACTTTATCACAATAATTGACAAATAAATTAAAAATAATCTGATTAATTCAGCAATCTTCGATATTGAATACGCTTTCATAAGAAGGTATAATAAAATTAATTATTATTTAAAAATTCAAAAAACTTAAATTTCTTTGTTCACTTTCTTCACAAACCCATTTGCAAACAAAAAGTTAATTCAGTAAAATAGTGAAAAAAGCGAAAGCGGCTCGCTCAGCCCCGACAAGCACAAGACGAGCCGACCTAAAGGTGCTTTTTACCTTTTGGGCGGATTGGCTTGTGACCTCGAGGGGCTAGCCGCTGCAGCTAGATTATGAAAAAAGCGAAAGCGGCTTCTCAGAAAAAATAGCTTACTCCAAGTCAGGAGTAAACTATTTCAAGTAATCTATTCAAGAAAATCCTTAAGTCGCTTGCTTCGGCTTGGATGTCTAAGCTTACGAAGTGCTTTTGCTTCAATTTGTCTGATCCGTTCACGTGTTACACCAAAGACCTTCCCAACCTCTTCAAGAGTTCGGGTTCGTCCATCATCTAACCCAAAGCGTAGACGAAGAACGTTTTCTTCACGATCAGTTAACGTATCTAATACATCTTCAAGCTGTTCTTTTAGCAGCTCATATGCAGCATGCTCAGATGGGGATGTAGCATCCTGGTCTTCAATGAAATCACCTAGATGGGAATCATCTTCTTCACCAATTGGCGTTTCTAAAGATACAGGCTCTTGAGCAATTTTAAGTATTTCACGGACCTTATCAGGTGTTAAATCCATATCCTCTGCAATTTCTTCAGGTGTTGGTTCGCGACCAAGGTCTTGAAGTAATTGTCTTTGTACACGGATTAATTTATTAATCGTTTCAACCATATGAACCGGGATACGAATGGTTCTCGCTTGGTCAGCTATCGCACGGGTAATTGCCTGACGAATCCACCAGGTTGCATACGTACTAAATTTAAATCCTTTACGGTAATCGAACTTTTCAACAGCCTTAATTAGCCCCATATTACCTTCTTGGATTAAATCAAGGAAAAGCATACCACGTCCAACATAACGTTTAGCAATACTTACTACTAGGCGCAAGTTGGCCTCTGCAAGACGTCTTTTTGCTTCTTCATCGCCATCTTCAATCCGAGTTGCAAGATTGATTTCTTCTTCAGCAGATAAAAGATCCACCCGACCAATTTCTTTTAAGTACATACGAACTGGATCGTTTATTTTCACACCTGGAGGTACACTAAGGTCGTTTAAATCGAACTCTTCTTCGTCCTCTTTAGACAAGTCAGGAAGACTTGGATCTTCATCTTCACTATCTCCGACTAATTCTATTCCTTGGTCACCTAAGAATTCGTAAAACTCATCCATTTGATGAGAATCCAATTCGAATTGTGCCAACTTTTCAGCTATATCATCGTAATTTAGGACACCAATCTTTTTGCCAGTTTCAGTTAACTGGTCCTTCATCTGATCTAGGGTCATATCTGAGTCGACCTCTTTTGAACGGGCTGGTTTTTCAGCCATATGTCCCCCTCCTTCCAAAAATCAAAAATCTAACAAATAAATGATCTATAGCGACTTACGCAATTGGATTATTTCCATAGCGATAGCGGCTGCCTTAAGAATATCATTTTGACGCTCAGCTTCTGCTCTTTCCGCCTCTTTTTCCCTTATCATTAACATTTTTTGATAATTCAACACCTGCTTAATATAATCAGATAATTCCTTTTCAGATAATTCATCATGAATTAGCATCATTTCGATATCTGTAACAATTCTACGGAGCCGATCATCTTTTAAAAAATTAATAAACATACTTGAATTTGCTGGATGACCTTCTTCGTAAAATCCTAATAAATAAGTAAAAATGGCTTGGTGTTCATCAATGTTAAATGTGTTTGTTTTGAGGAGCCCTTGGACTTTAAAGGCGACCTCGCTGCTTTTAAGCATATGAGCAATTAAATGCCTTTCAGCATTATGAAAAGCTGGCTTTAATTGGTCTTTTGGTTTATTTATAACCACTGGCTGTTGAGCTGTTTTTGGCTTTTTCGCTTCTGGTTCTCGAGTTCCCTTTCTGTCTTCCTGAAGTTGTTGTATTAATGCATCTAGAGAAAGCGAAAATTCCGTAGCGATTTGTCGCAAATAAAGATCTCGTTCTACAGCCTTTTCCAGTTTGCTAATTTCCTTTAATACTTCTTCGATATAAAGGAGTCTTCTCCTTCATGCTGAAGATTTTTTCCACGTCGGAAATAAAGAAGTTTAAAGGCCATAAAAGTGATACTTGCCCCTATTACATCTTTGGAGAATTTTTCCTCACCATATTTTTTAATGTAGTCATCAGGGTCGAGTCCATCCGGCATTAATGAAACTAATACATTGCTCCCGGCATTAGCTAGCATGGTCCCTGCTCGAAATGCTGCTTCAATACCTGCATTGTCGGAATCATAGCAAATCGTCACTGTTTGGCTATTCCGACGCAACATATCAATATGATCATCAGTTAAAGAAGTACCCATCGTGGCAACGCCGTTAACTACCCCGGAACGATCAGCCGCAATGACATCTGCAAAGCCTTCAAAAAGAACGGCATGCTGATGTTTTCGTATTTGAGATCTTGCTAAATGATAATTATATAAAGTTTTACTTTTATTAAAGATTGCTGTTTCGGGACTATTCAGATATTTGGGGTCCTCGCCCCCTAGAGATCTCCCTGAAAAAGCAATCGTATTTCCATTTCGGTCAAGAATAGGAAACATAATTCGATTTCGAAACCGGTCAAAAGTAGCTCCATCTCGCTCCCTTTTTACTATTAACCCCGACTGTTCTAACAGTTCCATTGAAAAACCTTTTTTGGTCAATAGCTTTACTGTATAATCCCATGAAGGAAGTGAGTAGCCGATTTGAAATTTTTCAATTGATTCCTTTGTAAAGCCTCTCCCCAATAAATATTCGAGAGCATCTTGACCATCCTTTGTGTTTACTAACAAATGATGGTAGAATTTACGTAATAAGTCATGTGCTTCCAACATTTGTTGGAATTCCTTAGGAACAGATTTCGCTTGAGTATTCGTTTGGATATCAAGGTCAATCTTGGCCTTAGCAGCTAACTTTGCCGCAGCTTCCACAAAGGTTAAACCATCTTTTTCCATTAAAAAAGAAAATACATTGCCACCTGCACCACAACCAAAGCAATGGAAAATTTGCTTATCAGGTGATACAGAAAAAGAAGGACTGTTTTCACCGTGGAATGGACATAAGCCAAAATAGTTTCGTCCTTGTTTCTTCAGTTGAATATATTCACCAATGACATCGACAATATCCACTGACTGACGAATTTGATTAATTTTTTCTTCGGCAATTAGTTCTGCCATGAAAACAACTCCATCACAAAAGTGAAAATGGACAAAAAACAACAAGATTATTTTTCATATTTCGACAAAAGAGCTGTCAACGTATTGATAAACTTGAGCCGATCTTCTCTGGAAAACGGTTTTGGACCTTTTCCATAGTTCCCTTGACGGCGAGCCTTTGCTGAAAGAAATCTCAAATCTAGTGCAGTATCCATATCCTCTTCTTTATACAGCATTCCTTTTGGTGAGAGAACATTTACATTTTTCGGCAACAGCATCGAAGCTAAGCCGATATCCTGTGTTACCACAATGTCTCCCGCACTCACATGATTTTGAATGTAAAGGTCAGCTGCCTCCTTTTCATTGTCAACATAAACCCATCGTTCCTCTGGTGGATGTGTAGACATATGTGCATAGGATGCAACAAACACAACCTCAATCATGGAATCCTTACCAATTTGGACTATTTCTAGCTTCACAGGACACGAGTCCGCATCGACAAAAATAGTCTGTTTGTTAATTTTATTACTAAATATTCTACATCACTCCACATATTCCTTCTTTTAGTCCTAACTTTTCAATAGAGAAACATGTCGATTTTTTTCAGAGGGGTTCCCTTGACATCTCACAATAAATAGTTTATTCGTTCACAATCAAGTCTAAACCTATTTCTGATTATTTTTATCACAATTTTTTATTATAGTATATTAGGTTCCGTTTTTCTATAACTTTTCAAAAAATAATTCGGATTAAAACCTTTTCAATTAAAGAATTTTGATAATCGACACATTTTCTAGAATAACTAAATCTAATAGTATTTTTCCACTAAAAAGGACCGACACTTCCTTATTGTCAGTCCTTAAATATTCTCCATTTATGCCCCATGTACCTTCTTCTGATACAGATTCAAAATGACATTTGCTGTTTCTTCAACTGCTTTGTTTGTCACATCAATTACAGGACAGCCAATTTTTGAAACAACCTTTTCAAAAAAAGCTAGCTCTTCTTTAATCCGTTCAATGTTTGCGTAGCTTGCTTGATCATTTAAACCAAGCGAAAGTAACCGCTCTCTCCTAATTTGATTAAGCTTATCTGGGCTTATTTTTAAGGCATAGCATTTGTTAGGAGCAGACAAAAATAGTTCTTCAGGTGGATCGACCTCAGGAACAATTGGAACGTTCGCTACCTTTAGGCGTTTATGTGCTAAATATTGAGAAAGTGGTGTTTTTGACGTACGCGACACCCCTAATAACACGATATCTGCTTTAATAATACCACGCGGATCGCGTCCATCATCATATTTAACTGCAAACTCGATTGCTTCGACTTTTTTAAAATAATCTTCATCCAGCTTTCTAACAAGGCCTGGTTCATTCAACGGAGTTTTTCCACATAGGTTCTCAATTTGATCCATTAACGGACCGATTAAATCGCAAGCTGGAATTCCTTCCTTTTGCGATAACTCTCTCATATAATTCCGCATTTCAGGTTTAACTAATGTATAAGCAATCATGCCTCGGTCAAGCTTAACTAAGGATAACACTTCATCTATATGAGCAAGATCTTCAACATAAGGGAATCGTTTAATAGCCACACTCGTCCCATTGAACTGGCTAATTGCTGCTTTTGTAACTAGCTCGGCCGTTTCACCGACCGAATCGGATACGACATATACTATTGGTAGCCTATTCATTCCTTTATACCATCTCCTAGGGTTTGACTTATTCACCAGAAGCAAGTGCGACAAAGGCTTTTGTGACATTTGTTTTCGTCACGCGCCCGATCACTTCGAAACCTTTTTCAGTTTCCTTTACAACAGGTAAAGCATCAATTTGTTTTTCTATTAATTTCACCGCGATATCAATTAATAAATCATCTCTTTGACATACCGTTATATTTGGCATTCTCGTCATAATAATATTCACAGGTAAAGCTGCAAGTTCCTGTTTTCCAAGACTTGCCCTGAGCAAGTCCTTTCTTGATAGAACCCCTACTAAAATCGAATGTTGATCCACTACAAAAAGAGTTCCTACATCCTCTAAAAACATCGTCACAATTGCATCGTATACAGAGACACTTTCATTTATAACGACGGGAATTGATTGATAATCCTTCACATATATATTTTTTAGATTTTCGGTAAGCAGCTGGACACCAGATTTACCAGTGTAAAAATAACCTACCCGTGGCCTAGCATCTAAATAACCTGCCATGGTCAAAATGGCTAAATCAGGTCTTAGTGTAGCACGTGTTAAATTTAGCCGATCTGCAATATTTTCACCTGTTATCGGCCCATTCTCTTTTACAATCTGGAGTATTTGCTCTTGACGATTATTCAGTTCGATTGTCCTC
The DNA here is from genome assembly GCF_033449965.1 of Bacillus sp. T3. Taxonomy (NCBI): domain Bacteria; kingdom Bacillati; phylum Bacillota; class Bacilli; order Caryophanales; family Bacillaceae; genus Bacillus; species Bacillus sp. T3. Next base: position 1,366,058 of record NZ_CP137761.1, on the reverse strand, counting down.
ACCACCCTGTAATTAAACCATAAATATATACCTACAATGATATCAGGTTATACTAATGTAAATTATTATATACTAATTTTCTTGCAAGAGAAGGGTAGAAAAAGGGAAAATCGAAAAATTATAAGAACAGTTAACAAACCTTTACATTCAAAAGGAATTTATATCCAAACCTTAACAAAAAATGAAAAAAGTGCGGAACGACAACTCCGCACTTTTCACATTATAAAAATTTGAATTAGTAATTAAAAAGCAACTTTGCTTTGAATAAATTCCACTAATTCCGCAATTGGAATTCGAGTTTGCTCCATTGTATCACGATCACGGACGGTTACCATATTATCTTCCTTCGAGTCAAAATCGTATGTGATACAGAAAGGAGTACCAATTTCATCGTGACGACGATAACGTTTTCCGATTGAACCAGACTCATCATAATCCACTAAGAAGTGCTGAGCTAATTGGTCATATACAACTCTTGCATCATCTGATAATTTCTTTGACAACGGCAATATCGCCGCTTTAAATGGTGCCAGCGCAGGATGTAGATGCATAACTGTTCTCGACGTTCCATCCTCTAATTGCTCCTCATCATAAGCATCAATTAAGAAGGCAAGTGTCACACGATCAGCACCTAATGATGGTTCGATACAATATGGGATAAACTTTTCATTTGTATCTTGATCAAGATAATGGAAATCTTCACCTGAAAAGTCCATATGCTGTTTTAAATCATAATCCGTTCTTGAAGCTACACCCCAAAGTTCACCCCAGCCAAACGGAAATTTATACTCAAAATCCGTTGTAGCATTACTATAGTGTGACAGTTCATCTTCATTATGGTCACGTAGACGAAGCTTTTCTGGGTTAATTCCTAAAGTGAGCAACCATTGTTCAGCATACTGCTTCCAATAATCGAACCACTTAAGCTCTTCACCAGGCTTACAGAAAAATTCTAATTCCATTTGTTCAAATTCTCTTGTTCTGAAGGTGAAATTACCTGGAGTAATTTCATTTCGGAAGCTTTTACCAATTTGTGCGATCCCAAACGGTAATTTCTTACGCATCGTCCGTTGAACGTTTTTAAAGTTCACAAAAATCCCTTGCGCTGTTTCAGGACGTAGGAAAATCTCATTCGCACTAGATTCAGTTACACCTTGGAAAGTCTTAAACATAAGATTAAATTGACGGATACCAGTAAACTCTTTGCTACCGCAATCAGGACAAGCAATATTGTGTTCAGCTATAAGTTCTTCCATTTTTTCAAACGGGAGGCCATCAACAATCAATTCAATACCTTTTTCGTCTAATGCATTTTCAATTAATTTATCAGCACGATGTCTTGCTTTACACTTTTTACAGTCTATCATCGGGTCATTGAAGTTTCCAATGTGACCAGATGCTTCCCAAGTTCTTGGATTCATTAAGATGGCTGCATCAAGACCAACATTGTAGCTTGATTGATGAACAAATTTCTTCCACCATGCTTGTTTAATATTATTCTTTAGCTCTACTCCAAGTGGGCCGTAGTCCCAAGTGTTTGCTAAGCCTCCATAAATTTCTGATCCTGGAAAGATAAAACCTCTGTGTTTTGCATGAGAAACAACTTGTTCCATACTAACGCTCATCATTCATACTTCCTTTCTAAATCTCAATATTTTGGCAAATAAAAAACTCCCGTCTCTATGCACGATTGGCATAGGGACGAGAGTTACCCGCGGTTCCACCCTAATTGCTGCAATGGCAGCCTACTCAATAAAAATGTTGCTCCAGAACGCCTTCCTTAACGCTTAATATCTAGCTCCCACCACCCTAGACTCGCTTTTATTAAAGGAAATTAAGTACTACTCTCCTTCACGGCAACTATTAAATTTAATTTAGATGTTAATCGAAAGAATATGTATTGTCAAGCAACAAATGCAAACGCGACTCTTACAAGCCCGAAAAGCACAAGTCAAGTTAACATATCTCTCATTTTATCCATTTGATTTAGGAATTTTTTTGTTTTTAGATGTAAACCTGAATATTCATCATAATATGCGGAAATAACTTTCTTTAGCTGCGCTTTTGTTTCCGGCTTTACATCAATATTTCCTAGCCTTGCTAAATCAAAGTAATAAAAAATCCTCAGCAGCTTTACAGTCGATGGAGAAATTTTAATCGCATAAGGATCCTGGACGACGCATTGATGGCAAATAAACCCTCCCTCTCTGACGGAAAAAGAAAATTGACCATTTGTGTTTCCACAAACTGCGCACTGATTTAAACAAGGATGTAAACCGAAAAGATCTAACATTTTCATTTCATAGATGTTAGTTAGCACCTCTAAGTCATAACCTTCATTGATTAAAGTTAAAGTTTGATTTAGCAATTCAAATAGAAAAGGATTAGGTTTATTTTCATCGGCCGTTGCTTTGTCAGTTAAATCAACAATATAGCTTGCATAGGCAGTTAAAAAAATATCTTCGCGAATGGAGCGTAAAGAAGAAATCATTTCACCTTGCTGGAGACTTCCTAATCCACTTCCTCTTTGGATTAAGAAGTATCCATATGTAAAAAGCTGGGTGATAGCAGAAAGTCTGCTATTTGGTTTTTTTGCCCCTCTTGCCATCACGCCGACTTTTCCCCATTCACGAGTATATAGAGTAACAACTTTATTGGTTTCACCATAATCCGTTGTTCTAATGACGATGCCTTCACATTTTTGAAGCATGTATGGTCACCATCCATTGCAACGACATAAACCTATGAAATGGGAAAATCAAATTCTGCTAGCTCGTCATCCTGATCTCCAGGTATTTCTTGGTTTTCCTTCTCAAGTTCCTTGAAAAGAAGATATGTGTCAATATTACCTGTGCTCGAAAATAATTTCCAGGTAAAATCCAACATCGAAAACCCCACCTTTCAAATTTTAAACTAGCACTCCTTACTCCCAGTTCCTTTACAATTATCATAGCCTGTCATCTGAAAATCATGATACGAAAAAATTGTAAATCGGTACAATGCATAAATTTTGTTCGTTGCTAATAATTTAATTAGAGCGAAAAGCGGAAGCGGCTTGCTCAGGGGCGCAAGGCTAGGCGAGACCTGCAGGAAATCCTGATTTCCGGAAGGGATTGACTTAGAGCTGAGAGCCCCTAGCCGCTGGAGCTAGACATTGGTTAATATTCATCATCGCGGAAACCATAGTCGCGAAGCTGTCCTAGTTTGTTACGCCAATCCTTTTGGACTTTAACCCAAAGTTCAAGGTATACCTTTGATCCTAAAAGATTTTCGATATCACGACGAGCACGCTTACCAATTTCCTTCAGCATTTTCCCTTGTTTTCCAATAATAATTCCTTTTTGGGAATCACGCTCAACAATAATCGTTGCCATCACATGGATGAGATCTTTGTTTTCTGGACGATCAAGTTTTTCCATTACGACCGCCAGTGAATGAGGAACTTCCTCATGTGTTAAATGCAATGCTTTTTCCCTAATTAATTCCGTAATAATAAATCGTTCTGGGTGATCGGTAACCTGATCGGCCGGATAATATTGAGGTCCTTCTGGTACATAGCGTTTAATTTGTTCTAGAACTCGTTCAATATTGTTTCCAGCTAATGCAGAAATTGGAATGATTTCAGCAAATTGAAACTTTTCATTGTACGATTGGATCACTTCTAAAAGCTTGTCAGGATGGATTAAATCGATTTTGTTAATGACAAGAAAAATCGGTGTTTTGACCCCCTGAAATTTCTCTAAAATAAATTCCTCACCACGACCAAAGCCTTCCTCGGCATTCACCATGAAAAGAATTAAATCAACTTCTTTTAATGTGTTAATCGCCACTTTCATCATAAAGTCGCCTAGTTTATGTTTCGGCTTATGAATACCAGGCGTATCAATGAAAATTAACTGGGAATCATCACTTGTCAATACGCCTTGAACTTTGTTTCTCGTTGTTTGAGGCTTATCGCTCATGATCGCAATTTTTTGACCGATCACATGATTTAAGAATGTTGATTTTCCCACATTAGGTCTGCCGATAATGGAAACAAACCCTGATTTGAATACTTTCGTTTCTTCTCTACTCATTTAAATCCTCCGATGAAAAAGCTCCTGGAAGCAAGTCTTCTACTGTAATCTCTTGGACGAGCCCTTTTAAATTTGTTAGAACAACCTTCATATCCTTAGGGCATAGCTCTGAAATGACTTGACGGCAAGCCCCACACGGAGAGACAGGTCGTTCAGTATCAGCTATCACAACGAGCTTTGCAAATTCTGTATCCCCTTCTGAGTATGCTTTAAAAAGTGCCGTTCGCTCTGCGCAATTCGTTACGCTGTATGCAGCGTTTTCAATATTGCACCCGTGGTAAACTTTCCCATCGACAGTAATTAGAGCCGCTCCTACTTTAAATTTAGAATATGGAACATAGGCTTTCTCTCTTGCTACCTTTGCTTCTTCAATTAATTGTTTTTGATCCACACAAACCATCTTCCTTTCATTAAGAAGATCGCTGTTTTATTATTTTAACTTATTTGTGCGATCTTTTCATCGCCTGTTGCAAAATTTCCGCTAAAAATATTGAATTTTCTAAATATTTTCCTGTTTTATTTTATGCAACAGTACGCTCTGTTATTTTATCTAAATTCACAAGCGTTTTCAAATCGGACTGAACAGAAGGACAAAATAAAAAGAGACTAATACTTTGATTAGCCTCTAAAAAATGAGCCTCCATATTTTGGGGCCAAAAATCACAACCCCCATAATGACTGCAATAATCGCAAACACTAACACCGCACCTGCAGCTGTGTCTTTCGCTTGTTTTGCGAGTGGATGTTCATCCTCCGTGACAAGATCAACGACACGTTCAATCGCGGTATTAACTAGTTCAAGTGTTATAACTCCAGCAATTGCAACGAGAACGAAAAGCCATTCTATTTTTGATAGAGAGAATAAGAACCCAAGAATTACCACAATTAGGGTGATAGTCAAATGAATCTTAAGGTTCCTTTCTAATCTCGCCGCATAGCCTATCCCTTGAAGTGCATAAGAAAAGGACTTCACAACCTTTTTAGCTTTAGCGCTCCAATCCATACTCATCTAGAATTTCCTTTTGTTTTGCGAACATAACTTTCTCTAATTCTTCTGTTACATGATCATAGCCTAATAAATGCAAGAAACCATGCACAGCCAAAAACCCAAGTTCTCGATGGAAGGAATGACCGTACTCCTTTGCCTGCTCTTCTGTTCTTTGTACTGAGATAATTATATCCCCTAATATACGGGGCATATCTAAACCAGATAGCTCGATTTCCCCTTCTCCTAATTCTTCCATTGCAAATGAAATAACATCAGTTGGTTGATCCTTGCCGCGATACTCGCGATTTATTTTTTGAATTTTATCGTTCGATACAAAGGTAACCGAGACCTCGCTCCCAGGCTCAACTTCTTCATGTTTGGCGGCTAAATTTAACAATTCAATGACAGTAGTAATATCCTGTTCCTTCAATTGATTTGATTCATCAATAAAATCAATATTTAAACTCATGCTTGACTCACCTTCTGCTTCATAGTTTCTGGATATTCAATTCTAGAATGGAAAATCCCTTTTAGTGTCTCTAGTAAAGTGTTTGACACAATTTCTAGTTCCTTTAATGTCAGGTCACAATCACAGAACTGATCATCTTGTAACCTTTCAGCAATGATTTTCCGTACAACTGACTCTATTTGTTCATGGGTTGGATGTCCCATTGAACGGACTGCAGCCTCAACACTATCCGCAATCCCAATCACAGCCGATTCTTTCGTTTTTGCTTTCGGTCCGGGATAGCGATAATCACATTCATTTACCTCTAATCCATCCTGCTTTGCTTTATGGTAAAAAAATTTCAATAGAGTCGTTCCATGGTGTTGCTCAGCAATGTCAATAATTTCTTTAGGCATTTTGTGCTTCCTAAGCATTTCCGCACCATCAATTGCATGGGCAATAATAATATTCTTACTAGTTTGCGGCGGAATTCTGTCATGTGGATTTTGGATGTTCATTTGATTTTCGATAAAAAATTGTGGACGCTTCGTTTTTCCAATATCGTGATAATAGCAGCCTACTCTTGCCAACAACCCATTGGCTCCGATTGCCTCACAAGCAGTTTCCGCGAGATTTGCCACCATAACACTATGATGGTAGGTACCAGGTGCCTCCGTTAATATTTTCTTAAGCAGCGGATGATTAGGATTAGACAATTCGATTAATTTCAATGTTGATAAAATCCCAAATCCTGCTTCAAAAAATGGCATTAGTCCAATCGTCAATACAGCTGACCCTATTCCCGATAATAAAGCACCAATAAAGTAATACCCATACTCCATTCCGGAATACTGACCATTTCTTAAAAAGAGTAATGAAAAAATAACGATCATATTAACACCTGCAACTAACAATCCTGCCTGCAGAATTTTTGAACGATTATTTTGATTGCTTAAAAACAGGATACTCGCCATACCACTAAGCAACATATAAATCATTACCGTAACCTGCATAGTTGCCGTAATTCCCTCATTAAAAATAATCCCACCACAAATTGAGATAATAAGAGAAAATGCAAGTGCCAATTTTTCATGGGTTAACAACTTAATGAGCATGACTCCCATAGCCACTGGAAATATATAAGCAATCTCCGAATAGTTTAACTGCAGAAACAAGCTTAATATTTTCATGGAAGCAACTGAAATGACTAAAATAATTGATACGATTAACAAGTACATATGCTTCATATCATGAGTAACATCTAAATAGTGAAGAAAGAAATACAATCCACCGAGTAAAATTAAAATTAGAAGACCTTCACCAATAAACGGCTTTACTGAGTTCTCATTTTCTAAAATTCCTGCGAGCTCCAATTGGCGATAGATATCCCGGCTTATTAGTTGACCCTCTTCTACCAAAATTTGTCCTTCAAGAATTCGTACCGGTTCTATACTTTCTCTAGCCTGTTGCCGCATCTCCTCGGTTGCATTCGGATCATAAAATTCATTTTGAATAATGGCATAACGTCCTAGTTCGATCGCTGCATTTTTTAAAGTACTATTTAAGCTCGTATACTTTAATTCTTCTTCCACGCGCTTCTTGGCATTCTCAACATCGTCTTGAGGTATTCGTGAACTCATCACATAATTGATTGCCGTAACCGTTAAATCTCTAGCAATCGATAATTCATCCGGAGAAGCCTCTAAAAGAGCGATAAATACTTGATCTGAAAGCTCTTTTGGTTCATTTTCCGTTAATTTCTCCTTCAATTTTGCTAGTTGGTCATCCATTGATGGTTCGGCGGTATCTTTATTTTCTTCTTTTGCTTGACCTTCAGAAATATCATCCTTAACTTCCTTAACAGAATCAAAGATTGATGTAATAAGATCAACTCGATTTTGAGTATATTCCTTTTTTAAGATATAGACATCTTGAACAAGATTCAATGCTTCCTTGCGTTTTCTCTCTGTACTTTCTTTATCTTCAACCGTAATCGGGGAACGTATCGTCTGATCTGCAACTGAAAAAGAGTAAGATCAAGCTTTTCAGGCTTAACATTACTATACATAGCAGTAAAGAGGATGACCCCTAATATTAAAAACAGGAGAATTTGAAATAAGGTTTCACCGAGAAAATTTTTTATTTTCGCAATATGAAGCTGAATTTTTTCCAAAGTTAATCCCTCCTATCATGGCACAGCCAGATAGCCTTAATTATGTTATGTAACATAATATCAGTTTTCGATTAAAGTTTCATCTTAATTTCCAAAAAGTTCGTTAAGCTAAAAAGCCGACGCCATAAGGGGTCAGCTTTTTTGATTTTCAGTTTGATCATATGCAGTGATTATTTTAGCGACTAATGGATGCCGAACTACATCAGACGATTCGAGATAGACAAACGCCATTCCTTTTATATTTTTCAAAATCGTTTCCGCTTCTGTTAAACCGGATTTAACCCCTTTAGGCAGGTCAACCTGTGTTCGGTCACCTGTAATGACCATCTTTGAGCCAAATCCTAGACGAGTCAAAAACATTTTCATTTGAGCGTGCGTCGTATTTTGGGCTTCATCTAATATAACAAAGGCATCATCCAATGTTCTGCCTCGCATATAGGCTAAAGGAGCAATTTCTATCGTTCCTCGTTCGATTTGCCTTATCGTATGCTCCATCCCAAGTACATCATGCAAAGCATCATAGAGAGGTCGTAAATAAGGATCGACTTTTTCCTTTAAATCTCCAGGTAAAAAGCCTAGACTTTCCCCTGCTTCCACTGCAGGTCGAGTGAGTATAATTCGTTTGACCTGACCATTTTTTAAAGCATTCACTGCCATGACCACAGCCAAGTAGGTTTTCCCCGTACCAGCAGGGCCGATCCCAAATACCAAATCATTTTGTTTAATGGCTGATACGTAATGACGTTGACCAAATGTCTTTACTCGAATCGATTTACCCTTTGCAGTCTTGCCGATTTCTTCTTCATATAATTCACCAAAATAATCGATTGTACCTTTTTTAGCCAACTTAACGGCATAGCTAACATCTCTTTGACTAATAGCAATTCCTTTTTTAATTACTTCAAGTAATTTGTCAATCACTTTTCCTGCATATTCAAGCTGCACTGGATGACCTGTGATGATCAATGATTCACCACGAGTGGTAATCATGACTTGAAGCTCTTGCTCAATGATCTTTAAGTTGCTATCCGCATTCCCAAACAAGGTAACCGCTTCATCTTGATTATTTATGATTACATCAATTGTTTTTCGCTCTTCTGTCATTCGTCGTCTCCTTGAATTATTGGTTGTCCCTCAGCAATATTCTCTATAATTTGGAAGTGTATTGATAATGTAACTTTACCATTCTCTACAGCTTGATGTAAAACATTTTCCCCTTTAATCTTAGCATCTTCAGTTAGTTTACTTTTTATATCTTTTCGTGCAATATCCTTTGCTACCTCAATCGCTTCTTCATTAGAATAAATCCGCGTGACGGTTTCTTTTTCTTTTAAGGATGTCGAAATAAAGGAAACAGGAAGTTCCCATTTAAGAAATTTAATTTTATGCTCAGTTTCATCCGTTTCATAGTGTTTAAATTTTGGTTTTCCAAAGCCCCAAACAGGGATATCTATCTGACCCACTTTGATGGAGTATTTCCTTTTTTCATTTCCATTAAACACCTGGAAGGTGCTTTTAATTGGAAGCTCTACGTTCGATTTAAACCAAGTTTCCCCCAACACTTCACCCTTTGCTGAGACAATCTCTGTTTGTCCTCCTTCTTTACCGATAATTCCGGAAACTAGTAACTGTCCTGCTTGAACATGTTGATGGAGTTCGACCTGTTTTTGCCCTTTTTCAACATATATTTTTGTAATGACAGCTTCTTTTTTAGCAATAAGATGGCGGGGCCCAAATTCCTCAGGTTTTTCTGGCTCTTTTTTTCGACAACCTGGAGATGAAAGGTTGTCCCTCTCAATTCCACACCCACCCATGTAATCACCTGAATGGTATTCGTTAAATTCCTTTGAATGGATTCAACATCCTCTACAAAAAATTGAAGCTTTCCTGGCTTTATTCCCATTTTATCTAATTGTTTATGAATTTGATGTTCCGTAGCAGGGTCTGCACCATTCACTTCTACTCGCCAAACCATGTTTGACAAGACTAAGATAACAAATAGAAAGAGGAAGGCCCCGACCAATAGACCGCTGTTCCTTAATGCTTGTCTTAGAAGAAATGGGAACCCCATCCTATTCTGAAAGGAAATTTTGCACTCACTTCCTCTTGCAACGATGCGCATTTTCTTTATATCAGTCAATTTCATGTTAAAAATAACGTGGTCCGCACCATACCTTTTAACATTCCAGACAGATATTCCACTTTTAATTAGTTGATTAATGAATCTTTCAATACCCCTGCCAGCTACTTTAACGGATACGATACCTGAAAAAACTCGATCCATTGGTTCTTCATAGCTCTCCTCCTGAATCATTCGTTTAGAAAAATGACTTGATCTATTTTACCTTCAAGCAAAATCTCCTCGGGTAAAATCGTCCTAATGACAAATGCCTTACCCTTCACAAGAAGCTGCCCTTGTTTTAATAACAAACGAATCTCCCGATCTGAAAACGCTAATAAGCCGCGGTGGTTCTCAATATAGATGTGAATTTGTCCAACCATAGTGATTCGGGGCAAATCCATCATGACATCCTGAGGAAGCTCCATGTTTTTAGTAACCCAGTTACGAACAAGCTGGCCCCATTTTTTTGCCATAAAAAAGAACCCCCTTTCATTTCATCCTATGAATGAAAAGGGGGTTCTAGCACATATTTTTGTTTCTCTACACCTTTCTGCCAGCCCGATGTGGTCGTTTTGCTCGTGGTGGACCAAGCACTTCAGACCAAATTAATCCATCTAGTAGTCTTTCCTGATTGATGGTGAATGACTTCTTGTTATTAAGTTCTAATTCATTTAATTGATTGACAGTCGATGCTGAGACTCTATTGATTGGCTCTTGATTAAAATGGCTGTTTTGTTGATTTGTATTTTTGGCATCGCTATATAAATCTTCAAGCTTTACTGGTGGTTCGATATCCTTCCGCTGTTGCCTATTCGGAATTTGACTACCTTGGGCTCTTACCGGTTTATGCGATTTAACAGGTCCTCTCATTGGATTGTTTTGTCCAACCGTTGTAGCAGGCTTCTGTTTCGGTATCGCACCTTTCCTCTTATTATCATCGGAATTAGTGCCTTTGATCTGCTTATAAAAGGATGATAAAATACCGATTAAGATCACCAAAATGAAAGGATTATCTAACAGAAATTTCATCAGTTATCCTCCTATTCAATTTGCTGTTTTGCGATTTAATCATTTCTATCAGTAGGCTTGCGTTCACCGCTCATTTTTCCAATCGAGTCTCTCATGTCTGTATCTGCATTAATATTTTGGAAGTTGAAATAATCCATTACACCAATATTGCCTTCTCGAAGTGCCTCGGCCATAGCTAATGGAACCGTCGCTTCAGCCTCCACTACCTTCGCACGCATTTCTTGAACCTTTGCCTTCATTTCCTGTTCTTGTGCTACTGCCATAGCCCGACGTTCCTCTGCTTTTGCTTGGGCGATTTTTTTATCAGCCTCAGCTTGTTCGGTTTGCAATTCAGCCCCAATGTTTTTACCGATATCTACATCCGCAATATCAATCGAAAGAATCTCAAAGGCCGTACCTGCATCTAACCCTTTTGAAAGAACGGTTTGAGAAATCATATCGGGATTCTCTAAAACCTTCTTATGGTTACTACTTGAGCCGATTGTAGAAACAATACCCTCACCAACACGAGCTACTACTGTTTCTTCCCCAGCACCACCTACAAGGCGCTCAATATTCGCTCGAACTGTAATCCGTGCTTTAGCCTTTACTTCAATTCCATCCATCGCTACCCCAGCAATGAATGGAGTTTCAATTACCTTTGGATTAACACTCATTTGCACAGCTTCTAACACGTCACGGCCTGCTAAATCAATTGCAGCACATCTTTCAAAGCTTAATTCAATATTGGCACGGTGCGCCGCAATGAGTGCGTTTACGACACGATCCACATTCCCACCCGCTAAATAATGACTTTCAAGTTGATTGGTCGTTACATTAAGCCCAGCTTTATGGGCCTTGATCAATGGATTTATTACCCTACTTGGAATAACCCGACGAAGTCTCATCCCGATCAACGTAAAAATACTGACTCTTACTCCAGCGGCAAGTGCAGAAACCCAGAGCATTACCTGGAACAAATGTAAACAAAATACCTAACAATATTAGTCCTAGGACAACTGCAATAATGATAAAAGCAGTACCAGCGGCCATATTTATTCCTCCTATAAAACAATGTTATATTTCTTTATTGAACAAACTTAAATCCTTTAAATAGGTTATTTGCTTCTAACTACAATTCGTACACCTTCAACCTTGATGACTATAACTGATCGATCCTTTGGAATAAATTCCCCTTCACTTACAACATCAAGACGCTCATTTTCAATCAGCATTGTACCCGCTGGTCTAAGAGGTGTTAACGTGATTCCCTCTAGTCCTAAAAGCTCTGTCCGATTACGATTTGAAACATACCCACTCTCAGTATTTGTGGAATCGGTTAAGATAATTTTTTTAAACAGGCTCATTTTTTTACCAAACACCCTTATCATAATAATGGATCCAATAATAGATACGCCAATCGCGATGAGGATCGAAATCCCCATATGAACTACATCGTCTGTTGCCAAAAACAAGCTCCCCAATATCGAAATTCCCCCTATCGCTCCAACAATTCCCCCAGGGAGAAAAATTTCAAGAATCACAAGGGCGATTCCGACAACAAATAAAACAAGTGTTTCAAAGCCCGCTAAACCGGCAACTAAATGTCCGTAAAAAAATAATAATAAAGAGGATAATCCCATAAATCCTGCAACACCAAATCCAGGAGAAAATAATTCAAGCACTAAACCTAAACTTCCAATCGTTAATAAAATGGGGACAACTACGGGATTTGTTAGAAATCTTGCAATCTTTTCAGCAAAGCTTTCATCAAGATTACGAATCTCGGCATTTTCAAACCCAAGTTTTGTTAATAATGCATCTAAATCCTTTACCGTACCTTCAGAATAACCAACTTCAACTGCTTGTTCTGAAGTTAAAGTTAATAATTTGCCTTTACCTGCCCCATACTCTGGAAGGTCAACATATTCATCTGCCATAGCTTGGGCATAAATGGGATTTCGGCCTGCTTGGTTTGCGGCGGATTTCATCGCAGCAATCCAGTATGACTCAGCTTTCTTACCTGCCGTATTCCCTTCACTATCAATAATTGCTGCTGATCCAATCGTAGCGCCTGGAACCATGTAGATTTCATCGGTATTTAATGAAATATATGCACCAGCCGATAATGCTTGTTTATTAATAAAAGAAATCGTTTTTACACTTGTTGTAGTTAGAATTCTCCCAATTTCACTTGCTGCATCCACTGCACCCCCTGGAGTATTCACCACAAAAATAATTGCCTCAGCATGATCCTTCTCCGCTGTGGAAACCGCTCTTTTTAAGAAGGCAGATAATCCTTTTTCAACGGTAGCTTCAATTGGTACTATATATACAATTTTTTGATTACTTGAGGCTGATTCTGGTAATGAAAGAATACTAAAAGCAAATAAGAGCATGATTGCATAAATCCATTTCCGCATGTATCTTCCCCCCTTTCAAAACCTTCATATTAGTATGTACGTTATAACAAGGGAATAGTTTCAACTTCTCGTGAATTGATGGTTAATTATTCTATTATTGGATAGAGCAAATCATTCTTTAGGAATACGAAAAACCGCAGAGATTACTCTCTGCGGTCATTGATGTTTTAATTATGAAAGGTGTTGTTGAACAAGTTTATTTACGAGTGTTCCGTCTGCCTTACCCTTTACCTTCGGCATAACTGCAGACATTACTTTTCCCATCTCAGCTTTTGATGTTGCACCTACTTCTGAAATTGCTTGTTTTACAATCTCAGCCACTTCTTCTTCAGATAGCTGTTTCGGCATGTACACCTCGACAAATGTCAATTCTGTACGCAATTTTTCAACCAGATCTTCACGACCGGCTTTTTCAAATTCGTTGAGGGAGTCCTTACGTTGTTTCATTTCGCGAGAAAGGACGGTTAGCTCTTGATCTTCGGATAACTCATTACCAAGCTTGATCGCTTCATTTTGCAATGAAGACTTGATCATCCGAATCACGGAGAGTTTGTCTTTTTCCTTATTCTTCATCGCTTGCTTCATATCATTATTTAAACGCTCAAGAAGACTCATGAATACACCCTCTTTTAGAACTTACGTTTTCTTGCAGCTTCAGACTTCTTTTTACGCTTTACACTAGGCTTTTCGTAGAATTCGCGCTTTCTAGCTTCTTGTATAGTACCTGATTTAGATACAGTACGTTTAAAGCGACGAAGAGCATCTTCAAGCGATTCGTTTTTACGAACGACGGTTTTAGACATTCTCTTTCCCTCCCTCCGAACACAACACACTAACATCGAGGACATGGAGACCATGTACTTTGACAATTATAATATAATGAAGATATAAGGTCAACTCAATTTGAGCTTGTTCCTATGATTCGTGAAAAATTGTTCTTTTTCGACGATTATTTTGTGTAACATATTCAATTAATATTCATCAAGCGTATGTCTATTTGAGAACCCGTAAGCATATATAAGAGCAATGGGGAGTGAATGGACATGTTATCAATTTTACTTTTTATATCGCTCATTACGGTTTTTATTATGGGAATGACGATCTTAAGAACCGGGCTATTTAAACTTTCCGGAGAAACCTTTAAAAGAATGCTCGAACGAGTTACAAGCTCACCATTAAAAGCAATGTTTACAAGTATATTTGTGACTGCTATTCTCCATAGCAGCTCAGCGGTCATGGTCATCACAATCGGATTAATCTCAGCTGGCATGCTATCTTTTCCTAAATCAATCGGAATTATTTTGGGAACTAATATCGGGACGACCTTTACAACAGAATTTATCACATTTAACATCAATCAATATTTAGTTCCGATGGCGATTATTGGTGCCCTTCTGATGCTCTTCACCCATGTTAAAATCAGAAGTTCCGGGTCCATCCTATTCGGAATGTCTGCCGTATTTATTGCCATTCAAGGATTCGAGTATTTGGCAACTCCTTTGACTGAATTATCATCGGTCGAATCGATTTTAGCCATGTTAAATAATAGTCATGTATTAAGCGTGTTTTTCGGAATGATTGTTACCGCATTAATTCAATCGAGTACGGCAATGACCGGGATAACAATGGGTTTTTTATCTGGTGATGTCCTAAAGCTCGATTCAGGAATTGCCATTATGCTTGGTTCGAATATTGGAACATGTATTACTGCATTTATAGCAGCGATTGGCTCAGGGCAAGAATCAAAATTATGTGCCTATGCTCATATATGGTTAAACGTCGCAGGTGTTTTGCTATTCATTCCCTTCATTGATTGGCTCGCTTCTCTAGCTCCAATAGCAGCAGAAAGCCCTGACATTCAGTTAGCCCACTCCAGTTTACTGTTTAATGTCATAACGTCCCTCATTGTCCTTCCATTTGCTGAGCCGTTTGGAAGATGGATTCAATTTGTTCATGGAAAAAAGGCATAAAAAAAGAGACTATAAAAGTAAAATAGTCTCTTTTTGATCTTAATAATCAGATGTACTTGATAACCCGTTTACGATAGCAACGCCAGAGCTTGCGCCAATTCGCGTTGCTCCTGCTTCAATTAGGCTCTTCGCATCATTAGCACTTCTCACGCCGCCAGATGCTTTTACGCCAATTTCCAGGACCTACTGTTTTGCGCATTAGAGCAATGTCTTCCACTGTTGCCCCACCAGTTGAGAAACCAGTTGAGGTTTTAACAAAATTTGCCCCAGCTTTAACGGCTAATTGACATGCGCGTACCTTTTCTTCATTTGACAAAAGACTTGTCTCAATAATAACTTTTGTCAAAGCTTTTCCTTGTGCTGCATCAACTACAGCACGAATATCTTGTTCTACTAATGAATCGTTTCCATCTTTTAAGGCCCCAATATTGATGACCATGTCAACCTCTGTTGCGCCATTTTCAATCGCATTTTTTGTTTCGAATGCTTTTGTTTCAGTGGTATTTGCCCCTAGCGGGAAACCAATAACCGTACACACTTTAACAGTGCTACCGTTCAGTAATTGACTTGCGTATTTTACCCAAGTAGGATTTACACATACTGAAGCAAAAGAATACTCCTTCGCTTCCTTACATAGCACCTCAATTTGTTCCTTTTTCGCATCGGCTTTTAATAAAGTATGATCAATCATTGCTGCAACATTTTGTGGCATACGTTTATTCTCCTTTCAGAGTGCTGGATAGTTGTCCGTACCTCTTACATGATAACATTCGATGTTCGAAATTTCGAGAAGAATTGTTGTTTTTCTGATTGCTCTGTTTAGTTTTAAGAGAAAGAGCACCGTTTATACTCTATAATAAGGAGTTTGGGTAAGATAAGCCGGGCTATCGTTACTTCTTGCTCGATTTTTCATTGTGCTCGGGCACGATAAGCCTTCTACTGTTACCTTTCACTCGTTTTTTCGGGGCGCTCGGGCACGATAAACCTTCTATCGTTACCTTTCACTCAATTTTTCGGGGCACTCGAGCACGATATAACTCCTTTCAAACAATACGTAATAAATCCTACGTACTACTCAAAAAAACTGCCGAGCCTCATGCTCGACAGTTTTTTGTTTATATAGCTGTTTCTTCTTCAGCAAAAACGTCATCGGTTAAAACTCGAATGAACTCACCTTCGTTGTATGGATAACCAGCCTTTGTTATTTTGACTTTAACAATTTTTCCGATCATCGCTTCTGTTCCAGCGAAAACAATCTTTAGATAGTTATCAGTGTAGCCTACATAAAGTGGTTGATCATGATCATCCTGAAATCTTTCTTCAGGAATAACCTCTAATACTTCACCATCAAATTGGGATGCATACTCTTTTGCCAATTGATCGGATAAAGAAATGAGACGATGGACGCGCTCATTTTTTACTTCCTCATCAACTTGATCTTCCATCCTGGCTGCAGGTGTACCAGTTCGCTTAGAATATGGGAATACGTGAAGCTCGGAAAACTGATATTTTTTAATAAAATTATATGTTTCCATATATTCTTCTTCTGTTTCACCAGGGAATCCGACAATCACATCGCTCGTTACAGCAAGACCTGGAAGCACCTCTTTTAAACGGTCCAAACGTTCTGCAAAGAATTCCATCGTATACTTGCGACGCATTCTTTTTAAAACCGTATCTGAACCAGATTGAAGTGGAATATGAAGATGTCGGACAATAATATTAGAGTGCTTGATTGCATCGATCACTTCGTCAGTTATTTGGCTTGCCTCAATCGAAGAGATACGAAGACGCTTCAGTCCACGTACTTCTTTTTCGAGATCCTGAAGTAGCATCGCCAAATTATAATCTTTCATATCTTCACCATAGCCACCTGTATGAATTCCCGTTAGAACAATTTCTTTATAACCAGCATCAACAAGCTGTTGTGCCTGACGAATGACCTCTTTTGGATCACGGGAACGCATTAAACCACGAGCCCAAGGAATGATACAGAAGGTACAAAAATTGTTACAACCTTCTTGAATTTTTAAAGAAGCCCGGGTACGATCAGTAAAGGCCGGTACATCTAATTCCTCATAGACACGGCTTTTCATGATGTTTTTTACACCGTTGATAGGCTGTCGTTCTTGTTTATATTGCTCGATGTATTCAAGCATTTTTACACGGTCTTGTGTCCCAACCACTACATCTACACCAGGAATGGCTAAAATTTCGGCTGGTGAGGTTTGGGCATAACAACCCGTTACACAAATAACCGCATCTGGATTTTTACGAACAGCACGCCTAATCACCTGACGGCTTTTTTTATCGCCCGTATTCGTGACAGTACATGTGTTGATTATATATACATCTGAAGTTGATTCAAATTCAACTCGATCGTAACCTTGCTCTTTAAATAATTGCCAGATTGCTTCTGTCTCATAATGGTTAACTTTACAGCCTAGTGTATGAAACGCAACTGTCGGCATAATGATCACCTCAATAATTCTAAATGATAAGACACTGCTGATAATAAATAAAGCGGTGCTGTTTCTGTTCTTAAGATTCGTGGTCCTAGGCCACACGCTATAAAGCCATGCTCTTTCAAAATAGCGATTTCTTTCGTATCTAAGCCGCCTTCAGGTCCAAATACGACCAATAACGACTGTCCTAATCTGAGTTCATGTAGTGTTTTGGCCAAAACTGCACCTTCACCAAGTTTTGCTTCCTCTTCATAGGCGATTAACTTTACATCATAATCATCGGCCTTCTGAAGCAATGTTTTTAAGTCAAGCGGAGAGATAACATTAGGGACCATATTTCGATAGGATTGTTCCGCTGCCTCTTTCGCAATCTTTTGCCAACGATCTACCTTTTTTTCAGCTTTTTTGTCATCCCATTTGACAATCGAGCGAGCTGCAAGAAAAGGGACAAACTCAGTAGCACCCAACTCCGTGCCTTTTTGAATAATCCATTCCAGCTTATCCCCTTTTGGCAATCCGCTCGCAATGGAAACTTTAATAGGAAGCTCGGTTGACCCTTCTTCCCATTTTACAACTTTCGCGACTACTTTTTCATCGGTAATTTCTTCAATTATACATTCCGCACTTTTTCCGTCGTTTGTGACGCAAACAATTTGATCGCTGGCTTTCATTCTCATTACCCGGGTAATATGATGAAAATCCTCACCTTGTATCAAATAACGATCGTTTTCAGATCCGGCATTAACAAAATATCGCTGCATTCCCATTCACCTTCTTTTAACATAGTAATTAAAGAGCAAAAAGAAACTCGCCAGTGGCGAGCCTTTGAACGCTAATTAAGATAGCTGAGAGAGGAAATTGTTAATTTTTCTTTGCAATAAACGCAACCCAATCTTCCATGACAAGTGTCTCTTGAATCGTAAAGCCAACACTCTCAATTGCTTCTCTTACCTGTTGCTTCTTCTGTCCAATTATGCCCGAAGCAATAAAGTATCCGTCTGGTTTTACCACTTTTGCAACATCATCAGTAAATCTTAAAATTACTTCAGCTAAAATATTGGCTACAACAATATCAGCAGGTCCTTCAATACCGTCTAATAAATTGTTTTGGGCCACCGTTACATTCTCATGTACTTTATTAAGCTTAATATTCAGGATAGCCGAGTGAACAGCTACTTCATCTAAATCGAGGGCAGTTACTTTTTGTGCACCTAACATGGCCGCAGCGATACTCAATACTCCAGTACCCGTACCAACATCGATACAATTGTCCCCAGCCTTCACCGTTCGCTCGAGTGCCTGTACACACATAACGGTAGTTGGATGGGTGCCTGTGCCAAATGCCATTCCTGGATCCAATTCTATAATTAATTCATCACTTGAGACAGGAGTATAGTCTTCCCAAGTCGGAACAATTGTAAACCGTTCTGAAATTTTTACGGGATTATAGTATTTTTTCCAGGCAGTTGCCCATTCTTCTTCATTTACTTCACTGATCGTGACATTGTTTTTTCCAATGTCTATATTAAATAATATTAAATTATTGATGGCATCTTTAATTTCCTCAACTGTTTCTCCGAGGAAACTATTGATAGGAATATATGCTTTAACGATAACTCCCTCTTCAGGATAATCATCAGGATTGAGTTGGTATATTTCACCGAAGCGATCCACCCTTTCCTTACTTAACTCAAAAGGGTCCTCAATTACGACGCCACTAGCGCCAGCCTCGTGTAAAATATTTGAGATTGGTTCAATCGCTTCATTTGTTGTATGAATGCTGATTTCTGACCATTTCATCTCTACCAACTCCATTTTCTATTGATTATTCACCTTTAAAGGCGCGTTTTACTTTTGAAAAGAAACTATCTTCATGTCCGCCGTTTGGAACCTTGCCGCTCACTTCAGCAAATTCACGGAGTAATTGCTTTTGTTTATCAGATAACTTTGTAGGAGTAATGACACGGATAATGACATGCTGATCACCGATTCCATACCCTCTTACGTTTGGTACCCCTTTACCCTTCAGTCTAAACTTCGTACCTGTTTGGGTACCTGCAGGAACCTTTAATTTAACTTTTCCATGCAAAGTTGGAATTTCCACATCGTCACCTAGGGCTGCCTGACTAAATGTGATTGGCATTTCACAATAGATATCTTCCCCATCACGTTCAAAGAATTCATGGTCTCTGACATGGAAAACTACGTATAGATCGCCTGGAGGTCCACCATTTATTCCAGCTTCTCCTTGACCAGTAACGCGTAGCTGTTGACCATCATCTATACCTGCAGGAATTTTCACATGAATTTTCCGACGTTTTTTCACTTTCCCTTGACCGCCGCAGGTTGAGCACTTATGCTTAATTTCTTTGCCTGTCCCATTACAATGATGGCAGGTTCGACGATTTACGATTCGACCAAATGGTGTATTTTGCTCAACATTAAGTTGACCGCTACCATGACAATGTGGACATGTCTCCGGTTTTGTTCCTGGTTTTGCACCGGAACCGTGGCACGTTTCACATTCTTCTTCTCGTGGAATTTGAATGTCGGTTTCTTTACCAAATACAGCCTCTTCAAAGGTTAATGTCATCGTGTATTGTAAATCTGCCCCTTGTCTTGGTGCGTTTGGATCACGACGTCTGCCGCCACCTCCGCCACCAAAGAAGGTGTTAAAGATATCTTCAAAGCCACCGAAGCCGCCGCCAAAATCTCCTCCACCACCAAAGCCCTGGTTTGGATCTGTGTGGCCAAATTGGTCATAGTGAGCTCGTTTTTGATCATCACTTAATACTTCATAAGCTTCTTTTACTTCTTTAAACTGCTCAGCCGCATCTTCCGCTTTATTAATATCTGGGTGATATTGTTTAGAAAGCTTCCGATATGCTTTTTTTATTTCATCCTTCGTAGCACTTTTACCGACCCCAAGGACTTCATAGTAATCCCGTTTACTCATACTTACCCTCCCGAATCCATTCACATAAAGGTTATTGTATCATTGTAATCTTGTGAAAATCAACTAGAAATACCTACCCCTAAATGGACAATTCCATCATAATGAAAAAGCCAAAGTCATGAACGACCTGACTTTGACTTTTTCTAAAAGATGAATTTATTTGTCGTCGTTTACTTCTTCGAACTCTGCATCGACTACGTTGTCATCTTTTGCTTTTCCCTCTTGACCTTGTGCAGCTTGTGCTTGTTTAGCAGCTTCTTCATAGAGTTTCACGCTAAGATTTTGAACGATTTCTTGGAGAGCATCCTTTTTCGTTTTGATTTCTTCCAAGTCATTTTTCTCAATCGCAGCTTTTAAAGCATCTTTTGCTTCGTTAGCTTGAGCTACATCTGCAGCATCAACTTTATCTTCTAATTCTTTAATCGTTTTCTCTGTTTGGAATACAAGTTGGTCTGCTTCGTTACGAAGTTCCACTTCATCCTTACGTTTCTTATCGGCATCAGCATTTTCTTCTGCTTCACGTACCATTTTTTGGATTTCCTCATCAGATAATCCAGTTGAAGATTTAATCGTAATCGTTTGTTCTTTGTTTGTGCCAAGGTCTTTTGCACGAACATTTACGATACCGTTTTTATCAATGTCAAAGCTAACTTCAATTTGTGGAATTCCACGAGGTGCTGGTGGAATATCCGTTAATTGGAAACGACCTAATGTTTTGTTATCTGATGCCATTGGGCGTTCCCCTTGAAGGACGTGGATATCAACCGCTGTTTGGCTATCAGCCGCTGTTGAGAAAACTTGTGATTTTGAAGTTGGAATCGTTGTGTTACGGTCGATTAATTTCGTAAACACGCCACCCATTGTTTCAATACCAAGTGAAAGTGGAGTTACGTCAAGTAATACAACATCCTTAACATCCCCAGAAATAACGCCACCTTGGATTGCTGCACCCATTGCTACTACTTCATCTGGGTTAACACCTTTAGATGGGTCTTTGCCGATTTCCTTTTTGATTGCTTCCACAACCGCAGGAATACGAGTTGAACCACCTACTAGAATAACCTTATCAATTTCAGAAGTAGAAAGACCAGCATCACGCAATGCTTGACGAGTTGGTCCCATTGTTCTTTCAACTAAATGTGCAGAGATTTCATCAAATTTTGCTCTAGTTAAGTTTACTTCAAGATGCAATGGACCTGCTTCTCCAGCTGTGATAAACGGTAAAGAGATTTGTGTAGAAGTAACACCAGACAAATCTTTTTTCGCTTTTTCAGCAGCATCCTTTAAGCGTTGCAATGCCATTTTATCTTTAGATAAATCAATGCCATTCTCTTTTTTAAATTGATCGACTAAATAATCGATGATTACTTGGTCAAAATCATCTCCACCAAGACGATTATCACCAGCCGTTGATTTTACTTCAAATACTCCATCACCTAGTTCAAGGATGGACACGTCAAATGTTCCACCACCAAGGTCAAACACTAGGATCGTTTGATCTTCGTCCGTTTTATCTAAGCCGTAAGCAAGTGCTGCAGCTGTTGGCTCGTTGATAATCCGTTCTACTTCAAGACCTGCAATTTTACCAGCATCCTTAGTCGCTTGACGCTCAGCGTCGTTAAAGTAAGCTGGAACTGTAATAACAGCTTTCGTTACAGGCTCGCCTAGATAATCTTCTGCATAAGATTTTAAATATTGAAGGATAATCGCCGAAATCTCTTGTGGAGTATATTCTTTTCCATCAATAACTTCTTTATGATTGGTTCCCATATGACGTTTGATTGAGATAATTGTATTAGGGTTTGTAATAGCCTGACGCTTTGCAACTTCCCCAACCTGACGCTCACCATTTTTGAAAGCTACTACAGATGGAGCTGTACGGTTTCCTTCTGGATTTGGAATTACTTTTGGCTCGCCGCCTTCTAGTACGGCAACACAAGAGTTTGTAGTTCCTAAGTCAATACCAATGATTTTACTCATGTTTCTTTACCTCCCAAATACTTACTATGTAAGTGCTCATTCTATTAATTTTATTGATTTACTTTTACCATTGATGGACGAATCACTCGATCCTTTAATAAGTAACCTTTTTGAAACTCATCCACTACAATGTTGGATCCGAAATTTTCATCTTCAACCTGCATGACTGCTTGGTGTTTATGGGGATCAAATTCTTGACCCACCGCTTCAATCGGTTCAACACCTTCTTTTTTCAAAGCTTCAACTAAACTTTTATATACCATTTCCATCCCCTGTAGCAATGATTTCGTTTGCTCATTGTCAGCTGTCATGGCAAGTGCTCTCTCAAAATTATCAAGAGCTGGTAATAGATCGGTAACCAAAGATTGTGCTTTATATTTTTCGTTCGCTTCAAGATCAAGTCTTGCGCGACGACGGGAATTATCAAAATCTGCTTGAAGACGAAGATAGCGGTTTTCCGCAGACTCTAATTGCCCTTCTAATTCAGCAATTTTTGCTTTTGCTTCAGCAAGCTCAGGAGCTTCTGATGGTACTTCAGTAGCTTCTGTTGATTCAGTTTCCTCAGTTTCAGCAAAGATTTCTTCCACTGTTTCTTCAGTTTGCTGTTCAGCAACAACTTCCTCTTCTTGTTTTACATTTTGTTCCTGTGTCATTAATTCGTTCACCTCCCTTAAGGTATTCCGGTATAGGATTGACAAAGAAAGGGGATGGAACCGTTGCTCCACCCTAATCAATATTTCCTCTGTCAGTTATTTTGATACAGTTTAGACAAAACCTTAGACAAATCACTTGAAATCACTTGCAATAAACCTATTACCCTTGAATATTCCATCCGAGTCGGACCAAGTATTGCAATAGAGCCTAGTTTTTCTGCTCCAACAGAATAGGTGGCTGTTATTAAGCTGCAGTTTTCCATTGCTTCATTGTTATTTTCCCGGCCAATCTTGACATGAATTCCAACAGGATTTTTTTGAAGAAGGTCATAGATGCTGTCCTCTTGCTCAATCATATTCATCAGGAGTCTAATTTTCTCAAGATCATGAAATTCTGGCTGCCGTAACATATTAGTTTTTCCACCAAAAAACAATTTGTTCGTTGTTGGTAGCTTAAGTGTATCAGCTATCGTATTGATCATTGAATCATAATGATGAATATGTTGTCGCAATAGAGTCGCGACTTCCTTGTATATTTTTTCATTCAAATCAACCATCGGCACATTCACTAATCGGTCATTCAGAATGTTGACTAGCTTTTCAATATCATTGGCATCAAGCGACGAAGGTAAGTGGAACATTCGATTTTCAACATGACCAGTATCAGTAACGATGATCGCGATTGCTGTTTCTTTGTTAAGAGGAACAATTTGGATCTTTTTAAGCCTATTTTCGTTAACTGCCGGACCTAAGACAATCGAAGTATAATTCGTTAAATCGGATAAAATTTTTGCCGATTTTTGAACAATTTTTTCAAGTTCATAAATACGCTCTTCAAAAATCGATCTTACCTGTAGCACATCACCTGTCTCTAGGCTTTGGGGAGATAACAAGTGATCCACGTAATAACGATAGCCTTTTTCAGACGGAATTCTACCTGAAGAAATATGTGTTTTTTCAATAAAACCCATTTCTTCTAAGTCAGCCATCTCATTACGAATTGTCGCAGAGCTGAAAGATATTTCATCTTTTTTTGACAAGCTTCTTGAACCGATTGGTTGTGCAGATCGAATAAAATCATCAACAATTACCTGGAAAATTAACAATTGACGATCTGTTAACAACGGAACATCACCTCTGTTAGCACTCCTTAGTAACGAGTGCTAATTCTAATAATAAATTATCAAATAAGTAGCAGAGTGTCAACGTTTAGATAACCCCAAGAAATGATTGGAAAACTTCATTCCCAAGTAGTTTCCCACGTTTGGTTAATCGAATATGATTCTCCGCCAATTCGATTAGTCCCCGCTCTTTCAATTTGCTTATTTCATCATGAAATAAATCCGTCAGATTACTTTGATATTTTGTCTGAAAATCCGACAAAGAGACGCCAGCTGTTTTCCTTAACCCTAAAAACATTTCCTCCTCGATTGCTTCACTTTTTATTACTTTATGCTTTTCAAGAATGGGAAGCTGGTTGCTTGCGATAGAGTCTAAATATTTCTTCAGTGGTCCGAAATTAGAGTTCCGAAAGCCATTTACATAACTGTGAGCCCCAGCCCCAAATCCATAATACTCTTCATTGTTCCAATAGGTAAGATTGTGCTTACTCTCATACCCAGGTAGTGAAAAATTACTAATTTCATACTGTTTGTATCCCTGTTTGTCCATTTGTTCCATAAGCATTTCATACATTTCAGCTTCGATATCCTCGCCAACTGTCGGAAGCTTTCCTTTTCGAAACAAATTATAAAATACCGTTTTCGGTTCGATTATTAAGGAGTAGCCCGAATAATGAGGAAGTTGTAGCTTGAGAGCCTGATCTAGTGTTTGTTTAAAATCATCAAGTGTTTGCCCTGGCAAGCTGTATATGAGGTCGATACTAATATTTTGAAATCCTGTCTGCTGAGCAAGCTCAATCGATTGGTACACATCCTCAGCCCGATGGACACGGCCAATTTTCTTTAATAATTCATTATTAAAGGTTTGAACGCCAAAGCTGATGCGATTGACCCCTGCATCCTTTAGTATTTGAAATTTCCGCTTCGATAAATCACCAGGATTCGCTTCAAACGTAAATTCCGTTTGTTCATGACTCGGAATGTTTGTTCGAATGATATCACAAAGCCTATCGAGCTGCTGTTCTGTTAAGGCAGTCGGTGTTCCACCACCGACAAAAATTGTGTTGAATTTAGGTGGAGGTGCAGCTTCGGCAAAGGTTAACTGAATTTCCCGTTCCATGGCATCCAAATACTCTTGAACCGGCTGTCCTTTTAAAAAAACTTTATTAAAATCACAATAATGACAAATATGCTCACAAAATGGAATGTGAAAATAGGCGGCATTAATCATACTAGTTGCAACCCCTTCTTAATCATAAGTAAGAAAAAGAGGCTAGCATGGCTTGTCAAGCAAGCATGTCTACCCTCATCATCTCTTATTTTTTCGTATTGTTATCATCCATCCGAAGCACAGCCATAAACGCTTCCTGTGGCACTTCAACAGAGCCTACTTGCTTCATCCGCTTTTTACCTTCTTTTTGTTTCTCCAATAGCTTACGTTTACGAGAAATGTCCCCACCGTAACATTTGGCAAGTACGTTTTTCCCCATCGATTTAATCGTTGAACGGGCAACAATTTTTTGACCGATTGCTGCTTGAACAGGAACCTCAAATTGTTGCCTTGGAATGAGTTCCTTCAGCTTTTCAACAATTACTTTACCACGTTCGTAAGCAAAATCTTTATGAACAATAAAGCTCAAAGCGTCAACTTTTTCCGCATTCAACAGAATATCCATTTTAACTAACTTTGATTCCTTATAGCCAATAAGCTCATAATCAAAGGATGCATAGCCTTTTGTGCTCGATTTTAATTGATCAAAGAAATCATAAACAATCTCAGATAATGGAATTTCGTAAACAATGCTCACACGGTTTTCATCTAAGTATTGCATATCGATAAAAATTCCACGTTTTGCCTGGCAAAGCTCCATGATCGCCCCAACATAATCATTTGGTGTCATCATCGTTGCTTTTACATATGGTTCTTCAATCCGGTCAATTTTCTGTGGATCCGGCATTTTGGAAGGATTGTCTACTTTTAACTCTTCACCATCTGTTTTTACCACATGATAAATAACACTTGGTGCAGTTGTAATTAAGTCTATTTTGAATTCGCGTTCAATACGCTCTTGGATTATTTCCATATGGAGTAAACCTAGGAATCCACAACGGAAACCAAAGCCTAGCGCTTGTGATGTCTCCGCTTCAAATTGAAGAGCTGAATCGTTTAATTGAAGCTTCTCTAAAGCCTCACGTAAATCGTTAAATTTAGCAGAATCAATTGGATACAAACCGCAATATACCATTGGGTTCATTTTCCGATAGCCTGGTAACGCTTCAGTCGCCCCATTTTTCGCATTCGTAATGGTATCACCTACTCTGGTGTCGCCTACGTTTTTAATTGCTGCTGTTAAGAAACCAACATCTCCGACAGAAAGTTCATCAAGCGGCATCGATTTAGGCGTAAATACGCCCACTTCTGTAACTTCAAACTCTTTTCCCGTTGCCATCATTTTGATTTTGTCGCCAACTTTAACCGTACCCTCAACCACTCGAATATATGCCACCACACCGCGATAGGCATCAAATAAAGAGTCAAATATAAGTGCCTTTAATGGAGCATCTGGATCACCGACAGGTGCAGGTACCTTTTCAACAATTTGCTCAAGGATATCTTCAATTCCAATTTCCGGCTTTTGCTGATGCTAATACCGCTTCAGACGCATCAAGCCCAATGACCTCTTCAATTTCGCCTCGAACTCGCTCTGGGTCAGCACTTGGCAAGTCAATTTTATTAATAACAGGTAAAATTTCCAGGTTATTATCTAACGCTAGATAAACGTTAGCTAATGTTTGTGCTTCAATTCCTTGGGCAGCATCGACAACAAGAATTGCCCCTTCACATGCTGCCAAACTCCGGGAAACCTCATAGGTGAAGTCGACATGTCCTGGTGTATCAATTAGATGAAACGTATATTCTTCGCCATCTTTTGCTTTATATTTCAATTGGACAGAGTTTAATTTAATCGTTATTCCTCGTTCTCTTTCTAGATCCATGGAATCAAGCAATTGATCCTTCATTTCACGTGAAGTTAGCGCATTTGTCTTTTCCAAAATGCGGTCTGCTAATGTTGATTTCCCATGATCGATATGAGCAATGATGGAGAAATTCCGTATTTTTGATTGTCGTTTTAGCTTTTCTTCTCGGTTCATTCTTGTTCACTCCTACAATTCTCGCGCATATACACTATTTTTCATTATACCAATAGAAAAAATAACATTCAACGAAAAGAAGTATTTGGTGAAAAAAGAAAAATAATGGAGCTACTCATTTTCGTTTTTTGGAAAAAAATAAACACAGGAGACAATAAGCCCCTGCGTTACTTTCCTATTTTTTCTACAATTATATTAATGGCATTTTCTGTTGCTTCTGATAACCCTTTTGACATATTTTTCCCTAAGGATGAAAAAAAGTTAAAAGAATTCATTTCCTCGATTTCTTCTTTCTTTTTTTGAAGATCATGACTGCTGACGTCATTTCCTAAAAAGGTTCCTTCAATTTTTCCATTGTCCCTTTCATTCAGGGTGAATGCATTACCAAAATCTGTATCTTCATAACCCTTCATCCGCTGAATACCATTGTTTGCCTGTTGCATACCGAACAAAACACAGATAAACATGATCGATGCCAATAGAAAGCTTTTTAACATAAATAATTTCATTGTTCTCACCTATCACGCTAATTTGGATTTGCAGGCTGGCTGTTATCCTGATTAACTTTTTCTGCCTGCCAATAATGCTCACTAAATACGTCTGCTAATGCATCAGATGATCGATACAGTTCTTCAAAAGTATTATCGACACCACCGAATTCGATTAGAATAGCATTTGCCGATAAATCCTGATTGTATTTTCCATTCCCTTCATGTTTGACTATTACACCTCGACTAAGCCCAGGGTATTTTTTCTGAAGAAGCTCGTGCAGTTCCGTTGCTAATTTTGAATTTTTCTCATAATTGGCTTGATTTCCACCAATAATAAATGCCAGTTTGGCATAAGATTGACCATTGATAACTTTTGTCGTCATATCCTTCCGATGACTATCGCGATGAATATCAATAAAGTATTGCAAATCTTGATTACTTGCCATTGCTTCTTGAACAACCGGCCTTGATTCTTGATACGATTGGGCGTATGTCCACCCTTTTTTATTTAGATTCCCCTGAATATCCGTTTTCTCTACATAAGTCCCAACTCCACGACTTTCTAACTGTTCCTTTAATTTATCTCCAATTTTCATCACATTTAATTCGGAATGATATGCACTATCAGGATCATTTACGCCTTTTAGGTACGGAAGATAGGACTCACGATTATGTGAAAAATAGACGTAAACGACTTGTCTACCACCGGTTGTTAAAGGTGGAGTACTTTTTTTGTCATTCTCTTCTTCACTTTTACTTCCAGCATCGATCCCCTCTGTATTTTGAAGCGAAGCCTCCTGTTCAGCCTTTAACACTTCAACAGGGGGCGCTGACTCGATTGGCATATTCGTATATCTTGTCCCCTCACCAGCAACAAGGATTTTTCCATCAAATAATGAAAACCCCGGAAGTTCACGGCCCAATAAGCTTCTTGGGTCATCCAAATTTATATTGGTCGACATTTTAAACACAATATTCGTTAACTTTGGCGTCTGACTACTTTCCGGTAATGAGTCAAGAAAATAATGATTTTCTGACCCCATTAAATGATAAAGCCACTCCCCTGTCATATTCATCGCCACATTATTTAGCGAAGAGGAAGTTAACCGATATTCAGGTTTTAGCGAAGTCATTAAACCGCTAAGTGAGAATACGAAGAATAAAAATAGTAAAAATGTGATCACAGCTCTTACTATACTAGACGCGTGTACGGCTACGATTAGACCCTGTCTCCTATTAAATTTCATGGTTCCACCTCTCATAAAGCGATTCTAGTAAATACTATGAATTTGCTAGAGAAGATAGAACCTGTTTATCATGACAAGGAATCCAAATTTCATTTATTATCTAGTATAGAATCCTGTGTTCTCTTGATTAATGTTTTGGTGCAGTGCGGAATTTAGTCCATTTGCGATAAGATTTGCCATATCTTCAATAAACACGTCAACTTCCTTTGGTGTTACCATTAAATTGTGCCCAAGCGGTGAGAGAACCTCATAAATTAATTTTCGCTTCTCTTCATCCGGTAGGACCCCAATCATCCCCAAGAAGGTTTTCCGATGCTGTTCTTCTGGTAAATCCTCCTCTGTTAGCTTCTTTTTCTCACCAAAGGTCATCCCAGCTGGTGTGAGGGCTCTCGATGGTCGTCCGCCTTCCTTTAGTTCACGACCAAAATGTTTAAGAATAAAATCGATCGTATCACTTGTAATCGAAACGGCATCTACCACAGTCGGTACACCCAGAGCAATGACCGGAATCCCGAGCGTTTCTTTACTAATTTCCTTGCGTTTATTGCCAACACCTGAGCCAGGGTGAATTCCTGTATCGGAAATCTGAATGGTTGAATTGACTCGTTCAATGGATCTCGAAGCCAAGGCATCAATGGCAATGACAAAATCAGGCTTGGATTTTTCGACGACTCCAAAAATAATATCGCTTGTTTCAATTCCTGTTATTCCCATAACGCCTGGAGAAATGGCACTGACAGGTCTAAAGCCCTGTTCCACATTTTCAGGCTGTAATTGGAACAGATGTCTCGTAACGAGTAAATTTTCACATACTGACGGGCCGAGTGCATCTGGCGTGACATTCCAGTTGCCGAGTCCCACGACAAGACAAGAAGCATTATCTGGTATCCCAAGCATCTTTAAGAAATGCGAAAATTCACGCGCAAATACCTTTTCCACCTTTTGCTGAAGCTCACTATCCTGTTGCCTAATTCCAGCGACCTCTAAGGTTAAGTATCGGCCTGGCTTCTTCCCAATAACTTCTTCAGCCTGTGGGGTAATTTCAACTAATGAAATTTTAATGTCATCTTCTTCTTTTTCCTTTATAATCACACCCTCAATTTGTGAGAGGTTCTCTTCGCTTTGCACCGTTTTCGCACGCTCCGCCAGCACCATTTCCCTCGCCTCAACAGCAAGATCCGTTCGCACAGCATATTTACTTAAATCCAATGATTCAGACATCAAATTCCCTCCATTTTTCATTTTGGAAGATAAAGGTGATAATTCAGCTAATCATTTATTAATAATCTGAGTTAAAGAAAGTTCTAATTTTGAGAACCTGTTGATTGGAGCGGAAGGTGCGAGACTCCTGCGGGAGAAGGTGTCATGGGAGACCCCACAGGCGCTAAAGCGCCGAGGAGAACGAAAAGCGTAAGCGGCTTGCTCAGGGGCGACAGGCATAAGGCGAGCCGGCATGAAGGTCGTTCTTTGAGCTTCTTGACGGATTGGCTTATGACCCGAGCCCCTAGCCGCTGCAGCTAGACAGGCTCCCAGACTCCCCCGCGGAAAGGGAGTACCTGGAGCGGAAATCAACAGACAAATTTAACCCAACCAATTAATAAATATACTGAAGGTTCCAATTCCTATCTTTTCCTTTTCGAAGAATAAACATTCGTCAATTACGCAAATTAACAGGAGAGTATTGCAATCTGAAGTGGCGTTTGATAAAATATCACTTGTTCTTAATAATTGTTATGAATGTTAAAGTGTAAGTCGAGTTGATATAATCTCGATCTTTTTAGGAGGTGAATTGAATGCCAAATATTAAATCTGCAATCAAACGCGTAAAAACTAGCGAATCTGCAAAAGCTCAAAACATTCAAGTTAAATCTGCGATGCGTACAGCAATTAAAAAAGCTGAAGCAGCAGTTGTAACGAATGATGCTGCTGTAGCACAAAACTTTGCTGAAGCTGCAAGCAAGCTTGACAAAGCTGCTGGAAAAGGCTTAATCCACAAAAATGCTGCTGCAAGAAAGAAATCACGTTTAGCTAAGAAGATCAATTCTTTAAACGCTTAATGTTATATAAAAAACGACCTCAAAAAGGTCGTTTTTTTATTTTTGCTCTATTTATTTTTTCAATCTCAGCAAGAACATTTCAATTAACATTTTTTTATTCATTCCACCTGTTTTCATTTGATAATCAGCATCTGCTAATAAACGAATTAAATCTGCCAATTCATCATCAGAAAAATGTTTAGCATGCCCCGCTGCAAGCTTTACACGGTACGGATGGGTCTTAAGAAAGCTTGCCATCTGCTGCTGTCCATAGCCTCTTCTCGATAGTTCCTTCACTTGATAAATTAACCTAAATTGACCAGAAATGATCGCTAAAATTTTTAACGGCTCCTCATTTTGCTTTAGAAGGTCGTAATAAATCCGCAGAGCCTCTTCTACGTTTCGACTGACAATTTTGTCTATTAAGGTAAAAATATTTTGTTCAAGTGATTTAGACACTAATAGTTCAACAATCTTTTCATCTATATAAGCTGAATCCTCTACATAAAGAACCAACTTGTCCATTTCACTTGTTAACATAAATAAATTCGCCCCAACAAGCTCAATCATTCGTTCTGCAGCTTGATCCGTCATTTTGACTTGTTGTGATTGGGTCCGGTCCAATAGCCAACTTTTCAGTTCGGCCTGCGATAATCGTTTTGATTCAAACGTTACTGCCGTCCGTTTTAGTTCTTTCGTTATTTTTTTTCGCTCATCTAGCTTTTCATACGGTGCAATAAAGACTAATACGGAATATGGTGCAGGTTCCTTAAGGTATGCCTCAAGCTTTGCCAGATTATGTTCGACTTTTTCTTTTGTTTTTTCAGAAGTAAGAAACACCGGGTTATGTAAAAGAATTAACCGTTTATCACCTAGAAACGGTAAGGTCTCAGCGTCTTCAAGCACAACCTCAATTGGAGTTTCCTCCAAATCATAGCTTGAAAAATTAAAATCAGACTCGTCCGAATCGAGTACATACTGAGCCAGTAACTGCTTTGTTTCATTTATGAAATATGTTTCAGTTCCATATAATAAATAAATTGGTGCTATTTGTTTTTTCTTAATTTGTTTCCATATATCAAAAACCAATTTCCTTCGCTCCGATCACACTGAAAAATTAATGCATCTTAATCTTATCGTAAAGAAGCTAAGGCTATTTGACAAGTGCTTAAGAGAGAATGGACGAACCCTTTCGTTCGCCCATTCCTTTTTATTTAAACGTTGTGAACATAAGGCCTAGGATCTTACTTCACAACGGTATCACGATTGTAATTTTATTTTGAGCCAAATCACATTGAACTATTTGTGACAACTCTTGTCATAAAAGGAAGAGGAAAGAGAGTGGTGGATTTTTTTAAATGTTTAGCTTATACTAAAAATTGAAATAGGGGGAGGGATCAAACTATGAATGAATTTGAAAAATTAGTCGATAAGCGCAATGACGCACTTGATTCCGGATGGGATTCTTCGTTTCATTCGGATTTTTCGCAACATTGTTTATTATCGCAACAGTCATAAAAGTTGTTGGATCTTAATCAATCCGCTACATAGTTTCATTTTTTAGACTGCATGTTAATGCAGTCTTCTTTTTTATCTAACAAATGAACTTCTAAATACAACAGGGGATGCTGTGGTTTACATTATACTATGGAATCCTTACTGAAAAAGTTCCTCGTTTTCCTTTAAAAATATAAGAAATTGCTCCATTTTGGTCTGTCCTAAATATTTTAATTTGACGTGCCTTAAGCCTTGAAATAACCTTCTTGTGCGGATGTCCGTAACGATTATTCTCACCCACGGAAATCACTGCAATTTCTGGCTGAAAGGCTGTTAGGAACTCCTCAGTCGTCGACGAATCGCTTCCATGATGGGCAACCTTTAATACATTAACATCCATATTTTTGTATCGTTTAATAAGCTCCTTTTCCCCTTCTTTTTCAAGGTCCCCGGTAAACAGCCAATTCAATCCCCCAAATTGTGCATACATGACAATTGAATGGTCATTCTTATCAGCAACTTGGACATCCACAAGTGGTGTTAAAACACGAAATACAATCCCATTCTTACCGAAAGAATCACCTGCAGATACAAAGGTAACAGGAATTGAGTTCGCTTCAGCCTCTTTTATTAAATCCAATTCGAGCGATGCTTGGCTTGGTACCTTCGGTAAAACAATTTCTTTAACAGATAGCCCCTCCATTATCGCTCGGGCTCCTCCTATATGATCAAAATCGCCGTGAGTCAAAATCAATTTATCAATCGTCGACACACCTTTACTTTTTAAATACGGCAAGACGATATCCTCCCCTACTTCAAAGCTTGAATGACGCTCCTGCCATTTATCCTTCGAAAACGCAACTTTTCCACCTGTGTCGATAAGAATGTTTCCTTGGTGATTTGGTAATTTAATCAAAATAGCGTCACCTTGTCCTACATCAATAAACGTCACTTCTCCATAGGGGGACCACATATTTATCCCTAACTGCAGTGTAATAGGTAGAAAAATGAACAGACAAGTCTGACCTAATTTTTTGGGCGTCCCTTCGAGTTTTAAAAAAATAAAACAAATAAATCCTATATAAAATAAGAGTATAAAAAAAACAGGGCGTCCAAGTGTAAGGATGTGGAATGGAAGAGTTGAAAATGCTTCAATTATGAAATTAACGAGGAGGATGACTTGATTCGTAATCCAGACCAGTGGCTCAAAAATAACACCCAAAAGCGGATATAGTAGAAAAACAAAAAATAAAAAAGGCGTGAGGAAAACAGAAAAGAAAGGAACAAAGATCACATTCGCAATGAGTGAAAGGAGTGAAAACTCATAAAAATTATAAAGAATAATGGGGAGTGTAGCCAGTTGCGCAATATAAGAAGTTAATAATAATTGCCCAACCATCGATTTGTCTTTTAAAAGAAAGGTTGAAAGCAATAATGCACCACTTGCACAAAAAGAAAGTTGAAATCCAACATCAAATACAAGATAAGGTGAACACAATAACACTAGTAAAAAAGCTACTGATAAGGCGTCTAATGGCAATAGACGCTGATGACCTAGTTTCATACTGGATAGAATGACAAGCATCATCACTACCGCTCTTACCACGGATGGTGTCGCACCAGTCAACAAAGCATAACAGGGTAGAAAAATGAGCAGCACATTGACCATTGTCTCTCTCATTACACCTATTCTAATTCCAACAAAGTACAATACCCCAGTCAAAAAGCTGACCTGAAGACCTGGAAATCGCTAATAAATGGACAATACCAATCCTTTCGTATGCTTGAACAAGATCTGAATCCATCACCGCACGCTCACCAAATAATAATGCTATGGCAAGTGAACGAATCGGTTCGGGAAAATAAGCTTTCACTTTATTAATTCCATTTGACCGGATATTATCCATGTATGAAAAAAAGGAAGGGTTGGGTTGCGAGCAGCTAGAAAGAGGGTTTTGGTTGGACTCAAATATCCAATGGACACCTTTTGTTGCTAAATATTGTTGGTAGTCAAAGGAGTTGGGATTCCTGGCTGTTTGAGGTTTTTGGAGTTGACCAGAAAGGTTGCAACGAAGCCCATACCTCATTTGGCTTTCGATTACATTTTTTCATTCATAGAGGTGATATAATAGCGGATTAGTAACTTTTCTTTAGTTTGCTGGTCCTCCCCAGTAATTTGAAGCAGGTCGCCATCGGTTTCCCATTCGAAAATGGTGATAGCAAGTCGCTCCTCTGTTCCATTTAAATCAGTTTTATTATTAATATCAGTCGTAATTGCAACAATAACATAAAGAGGAAAAGTGAGCACGATGACGAAATAATGGGGCTTTGAAAAGGGTTTATAGCGATAAAGGAGCCAAACATAACCAAAGAAAATGATAAGGGCTAAGTATGAATGGAGCAATGCAGTTAACGTGCCAAGAAGTGCACTAATTGCAATATAGACCCCCTTTCCCTTCATGTTAAAGGCCTCCTTCCATGTGGATTGATAAGAAAAGCGCAAGGCGCCCGCCTATCGGCGACAAGCACAAGACGAGCCGGCCGAAAGGTTGTTCTTTGACCTTTTGGACGGATTGGCTTGTGACCTCGAGCCGATGGCGCCTGGAGCTAGACACCCATCAAAATTTTATACTTTCTTATCTTTTAAAAAACGCCTGCCAATACCGGCGCTTTTCATTTAAACTGAAAAAAGCTTTTTCGCTTGCTCTGTTAGCTTTGATAATGAGCTTTCGTTCACTCCGTTTTTCTCAAGTTCCGCTAACAGATCGGATACAAATAACGACTTTTCTGCCTGATTCCAATCAAAAGATAGCTGGCTATTTACTTGCTCCACCCGAACATTCGCAGCATCGAAGAGTTCCAATGCATATGGGTGATTTTTATAATCCTCTGCGTAATACACCGTCTTAATCCCAGCTTGAATAATTGCTTTGCAGCATTGTAAGCACGGAAAATGTGTTACATATATATCAGCTTCCGCTGTAGGAACTCCAAATTTTGCACATTGTAAGATGGCATTCATTTCAGCATGAATGGTCCTAACGCAATGATTATCGATTACGTAGCAGCCTTTATCAATACAATGATCACCACCAGTAATGGAACCATTATAGCCCCCTGCAATAATTCGTTTATCTCTTACGATGGTTGCCCCAACGGTCAAGCGTGTACATGTACTTCTTAATGCTAGCAGATGGCTTTGGGCCATAAAATATTCATTCCATGAAATCCGTT
The DNA here is from genome assembly GCF_033449965.1 of Bacillus sp. T3. Classification (NCBI taxonomy): domain Bacteria; kingdom Bacillati; phylum Bacillota; class Bacilli; order Caryophanales; family Bacillaceae; genus Bacillus; species Bacillus sp. T3. The sequence goes on along the minus strand of NZ_CP137761.1, from coordinate 1,330,017 downwards.
CCAACCTTATTCCTCCCTCAAGATCCAGTTGCCTCTTTTTTAGTGTAATGCCCGAGTCTTAACGCGTCAATTTGAAAAAAGGATTGCCATTTAGTCAATGGTTATTTTATCCTTTAATTTTTCAAATGTTTTTTCTCCAATTCCACTAATTGATTGAATTTCTTCAATGGATTTAAAAGGACAGGTGGTTGTTCGATATTCAATAATAGCGGCAGATTTTGAAGGACCAATACCTGGGAGAGTTTCAAGCTCAGTCTCATCTGCTTTATTAATATTCACTTTATCAGGCTGCGATTGATCACCTACACTTGTACCAACAACGAAATCAGTCTCAGTATCACCGAATTGAGGGATAGCGATGACCATTTGATCCTCGACGTACATGGCTAAATTAACCTTCGATTGATCTGCCATGTCGGAAAAGCCCCCTGCTCTTTCGATTAAATCAATCACCCTTTCACCTTTCTTTGCTTCATAAACCCCTGGCTTTTGAATCGCTCCTTTCATATCGATCATGATCTTTTGTGGGGGTTCTTCCTTAATGGTTTCTTTTGTTTGGTTCGTTGTAACAGTAGAATTTTCGGTTTCAAACTGGGTGTTTTTGCTATCTGGAGATTTTCAGAGGAGCTGGGAGCAAAAAAATAATACCCTAAAACTACAAGCAAGAGAACCACGCCAATTACATAATGCTTATACATTCTGAACCATTCTTTCAACTTGTACCATTCCTTCCAATAGTTATATTCTTGTAATTTTTTTCATATTGTATATGAGAAACTGGCTCACGAAGGGGGATAGAACGATGAAAACTGGAATCATTGGTATTGGAAATATGGGGAGGATTTTAGCTGAGGCCCTGCTAGAAAAAGAGGCAATATCCCCATCCAACTTAACCATCGCCAATCGGACAATGAAAAAAGCCCTTGAGCTTAAAAATAAATATAAAGATGTATCAGTAGTTGCCACAGCTAAAGAAGTTGCTATTGATTCTGATTTAATCTTTATTTGCTTGAAGCCGCACGATATCATCCGAGTCATCCAAGATATTACCCCCTACTTATCGGAGGATAAGTGTCTTGTATCCATTACAAGTCCAATCAGTGTTGCCCAATTAGAATCAGTTGTTCCATGCTCGGTAGCAAGGGTCATTCCAAGTATTACAAATCGAGCAAAAGCTGGTGTGTCATTACTCACGTTTGGGGACGAGTGCACAAAAATGTGGAGAAATAAGTTGGAACGATTATTCCAAAAAATATCTGTGCCCATTGAAATTGATGAAAAGGTCACAAGAGTTGCATCGGATATTTCAAGCTGCGGTCCTGCATTTTTTAGCTATTTAACACAGAGATTTATTACTGCAGCTGTAAAAGAAACAGAAATCGATAAGGAAACAGCCATTGTATTGGCCAGTGAAATGTTAATTGGTTTAGGGGAATTACTAAAAAATGGTTATTATACATTACCTACATTACAAGAGAAAGTTTGTGTAAAAGGTGGTATTACAGGGGAAGGTATTAAAGTCTTGGAAGAAGAATTAGGTGAGGTATTTGAGCATGTATTTGCGGCAACTCATTCGAAATTTAAGGAAGATTTGGAGATGGTAAAAAAGCAGTACCCTTTATAAATTCTCGATATTTGTAAAATTTCCTGCGAGATCATTTTAAATTTTTTATTTTGACTGTTGATTTCCGCTCCAGGTGCTCGCTTTCCGCGGGGCGGGCGGTGAGCCTCCTCATCGTTTTACGCTTGCGGGGTCCCACCTGTCCCGCTGCTCCCGCAGGAGTCGAGCACCTTCCGCTCCAATCACAGACTGCACATCATTTACAACCTTCTCTAACAAAGTTTTTTTAAAAAAAATAAGGTTGACTCATTTGGGAATTACTCCCGATGGGTCAGCCTCATTTTTATTTCTTTTTGGCAGTAAAAAATATTCTTTCCGATTCGTTCGATGGAGCCTCAGTTGAAAAATCAGCACTTACCTCCAGCAGTTCAAAACCAGCATTTTCAAGCCACATCGAATATTGCTCAATGGAATAGGTCCGTTGCAGGTGAAGTTCATCGAAACGTTCGTACAGTCCCGTTTGCTCATCTAAAACGAAAAAATTCAAATCATGTTCAACACTATTCGGCCATTCACCAGGATAGCATTGCCAAATATAAGCAATCCGTTCTTCATTCAAAGCAAAGGTGGCATTCATAAAAATTTGATTCATTTTAAAAAGGGAGTGGACATCGAACATAAACAACCCATCTGGCTGTAATAGGTTATAAACGCACTTAAAGGTTTTTTCGACCTCTTCTTCCGTTTGTAGATAGTTCAATGAATCACAAAATATAGTGATCACATCAAACGGATTGAACCCTTCCATTTCCGTCATATTTTGTTGAAAGAATTCAATCGCAAGACCACTTTCCATCGCCTTAGCATGAGCAACCGCTAGCATGTCCTCAGAAAGGTCTACCCCTGTTACACGTAAGCCAGATTGGGCAAGATAAATTGATAATTCTCCTGTTCCACATGCCACATCTAATATGTTGTTAGTCTGTACTAGATATTTTTCGGTTTGTCGAAGAACATGTTCGACCCATAGTTCATATGGTGTCTCTCTCATTAATTCATCGTAAAGATAGGCAAACCGGTTGTAGGTCATTGATTTAACTCACTTAACACATTCTCGATTGGTGCGTCTCCCCATAAACGTTCTAGCTTGTAATAGCTCCGCTCGTCACGGTGGAATACATGGACAACGATATCACCTAAATCAACAAGGACCCATTTTGCCTCATCAAAACCTTCAATTCGTTTTACAGAAATCTGTAATTCATCTGCTTTCTCTTTAATTTCACGAACGATTGCTTGAACTTGCTTATCAGAATTACCGTGACAAATGACAAAGTAATCTGTAATTAATGAAATGCCTTGCATGTTTAGTACGAGAATATCTTCTGCCCTTTTGTCATCGGCTGCTTTAACAACAGCGTGTAATAAACTTCTATCTGTCATGTACTCAATTCTCCTTATTTAAGATGAGATGATTATATGTTTCGATTGTATCAGGAAACACAGGTTGATTCTTTTTTAGTAAAAAAATAATCGTATTTTTAATGGAAGCAATTAAGGCATCTATTAAGTTTATTTTAGCCAATTCTCTAACATCTTCAACACCCGGAAAATGCCTTCCCGGTTCAATATAATCTGCTAGGTAAATAACTTGCTCTAAAATCGTCATTCCTTTACGCCCAGATGTGTGGAAACGAACAGCATCTAATACTCCTGGATCCGTTATTCCTGCTTCCTTTTCAATTAAGTATGCCCCAACAGGTGCATGCCATAATTCCGAATTGAACTGCAATAATAATGGATTCATTCCTTGCTCCACAATGATTTGCTTCATTTCATTCTTGGGGCGAAATTTTGCATAGTCATGAAAAATCGCCGCAAGCTCCGCTTTTTTAGGATCTGCTCCATATTGCTTTGCCAGGATAATCGCCGTTTCCATTACCCCAAGTGTGTGCTGATATCGATGCTCTGTCAGCTGGGGCTTGACGATTTTCAGTGCTTTTTCACGATCCATATAGCCGATTCTCCTCAATATAGTTTCGAACAGATTCAGGTACTAAATACCGAATCGTTTGCTTCTCTTTCATTCGATTACGAATGAGTCTTGACGATACTCCCATTTCCAGGTACGGTTACGTGGATGATTGGATACGGGGTAATATCTTGATAATCTGGTCTATTTACCCCGACAAACTTAACGATTCGGATAAGTTCATCTATTTTATTCCATTTTGATAAATATTCAATCATATCCGCACCAATGATAAAATAAAAATCATATTCTGGATATTTCTCCGTTAAAAGCTTCATCGTATCAAACGTATAGGACGGTCCAGGTCGTTCTAGCTCAATCTTTTCGATCACGAATTTTGGATGTCCGAAGGTGGCCAATTCAAGCATTCTCACACGGTCATCATTGCTTGCACCATCAGATTTTTGCTTATGCGGGGGCTCCTGATTAGGCAAAAACCATACTTCATCAAGCTTTAATTCTTGCAATACTTCATTGGCTATCAATAAATGACCGTGATGAGGAGGATCAAAGGTGCCTCCAAGTATGCCGATTTTTTTCAAAACCAGCCCTCCTTGCTGTTATGGCAATTCAATTTGCTTATTTTCTTGTGATTCCTTGTATAAGACAACTGTTTTTCCAATCAATTGTACAAGCTCGGAATCGCTTCCGTCAGCCAATTGTCTTGCCACAACATCCTTATCCTCTTCACAGTTTTGCAGGATGCTTATTTTCATTAATTCTCTTACTTCAAGTGCCTCAGAGATCTGTTTAATCATATTATCATTAACCCCACCTTTACCTACTTGAAAGATTGGCGTAAGGTGGTGTGCTTTCGAACGTAAAAAACGCTTTTGTTTACCTGTTAACATTATTTTCCTCCTAGTTGCTTTTGTACAATACTTCTCATGCGATCTGTGTCTGGAAAGATTCCAGTCCATAACTCAAAGGCAAGCGCCCCTTGAAAAACAAACATGTCCAATCCATTTTGAATCGCGGCACCTCTCTGCTTTGCTCCTCTTAACAATGAGGTTTCAAGCGGATTATAAATGATGTCGCTAACAAATGCATCCTCTTTAAGCTTTTCTAAACAAATGGGCATTTCTTCAACATTCGGTGCCATTCCAATCGATGTCGTTTGAATAATGATATCATACTCACCCAGCGTTGACTCGGCTTCTTGTTTACTAAGTGCGTTTGCTTCAATAGCATATGGACAATCAAGAATTAGTTCTTGTGCTTTTTCGATCGTTCTGTTTGCGATATCAAGCCTCTTAACCCCTTCCTTTGACAAGGAGAAAAAAAGCCCACGTGCAGCCCCACCTGCACCAATCATTAGCACGTTTTTATCCTTGAGGCTTGAAACCTGCTCTGTCAAAGCTTTCACATACCCTGAACCATCGGTGTTATAGCCGATAAGTTTGCCATCGACATTGACGACCGTATTTACAGCTCCAATTGCTTTCGCTAATGGATCGATTTCATTTAATAAAGGAATGATGGCCACTTTATGCGGAACAGTCACATTAAAACCAGAGATTCCTAAAACCTTTAAACCATTAATAGCTTGCGACAAATCTTCTTTTTTAACATGAAACGGGAAATAATGAGCATCTATGTTGTAGCGTTGAAAAAGATCATTGTGCATGAGCGGTGACATCGAGTGTGCAATCGGATCGCCGATGACTCCAAATAGTTTCTTCACATTCCTCTCCCCTTAACGCAAATCTCTATTTATATAAGTGATTTCCTTAACATGACATGAACACCTTTAGGTACATAAGCAGAAACCTTAGCTCCAGGCTCATTTACCGTTACCCAACCAAGACCTGAGAAGACAACATCTGTTTTTCCTTCTTTAATCATAAATTCATGGCGCACAAGCTCTGGAAACTCATTTAGCTGGTCTTTCCTTGGTGGTGTAAGGAGCTCTCCCGCATGGTTTTGATAAAGTTCATCCGCTTTTTCCACCTTCGTTCGATGGATGGAAAGTTCATTTGATAAATAGCAAGTAAACGAGCGTCGTCCACCAGTCAGATAATCAAATCGAGCTAGTCCTCCGAAGAACAAGGTTTGTCCTTCATTCAACTGATATATTTTAGGCTTAATTTCCTTCTTTGGTGTAATGTATTTTAAGTCACGCTTGTCTACAAAATGAGCCATTTGATGATGATTAATAATTCCTGGTGTATCGATTAATGCTCTATTATCTGAAAGTGGAATTTCAATAATATCTAGGGTTGTTCCCGGGAAATGCGAGGTAGTAATGACCTCATCTTCACCTGAAAACTCCTTAATTACGCGGTTTATAAACGTTGATTTACCAACATTTGTACAACCAACAACATACACGTCTTTACCATTGCGATAGTGTTCAATGGCTGCAACCGCTTCACGAATAAACTGGCCCTTTGAGGCACTAACAAGCAGTACATCCTCCGCCTTTAAGCCAAGCTCTTTAGCTCCCTGCTTCATCCAATTAATCAATTTATTCGGCTTTACAGATTTGGGTAATAAATCGACTTTGTTGCCAATTAATAAAATCTTGTTGTGGCCAACGAACCGATGCAAGCCTGGTAGCCAACTGCCATTAAAATCAAAAATATCAACAATTTTAACAATAAGGGCATCCTTTTTCCCAATCTCGTTTAAGATTTTTAAAAAATCATCATCCGTCAATTGGACATCCTGAACCTCATTGTAATTTTTCAAACGGAAACAACGTTGACAAATGATTGTATCCTTTTCTAATGCAGATTTTGGGGCGTAGCCCAATTCAGCTGGATGTTCTGTTTGAATTTTTACACCACAGCCAATACAAGCTAATTGTTCATTCACTCTTTAATCCTCCCATTGGATCATCCCTTTTTTTCGGAACCAATTTAATATGACTCGTTCAATTTGACGATTAAACTTCGTAAAAAATCCATCTGTCTTTGCGACTGGAACCACAAGAATGGTATGAAATCCACTGCGATTTCCGCCCAGTACATCAGTCAATAGCTGGTCACCAATCACAACAGACTCCTCTTTCTTCACTCCCATTTGGCTTATTGCCTTATTAAATGCACCTGCTAGAGGCTTTCTTGCTTGAAAGATAAATGGGATCCCTAAAGGATCTGAAAAGGCTTTAACACGCTCTTCATTATTATTTGAAACGATTGTAATCAAGATTTCATTCTTTTTCATTTCTTCAAACCATTTAACCAGCTTTGGAGTTGCGTTTGGACGGTCCCACTCAACTAGCGTATTATCCAAATCTGTGATAATCGCTTTTACTCCTTTTTCCTTTAATCCATTAGGTGAAATGTCAAAGATACTTTTAACATGTTGGTCCGGTAAGAATTTTTTTATCAATTGGTTACACCCCATATTCCATTTAGTCCGAATACAAATACTAAAACAAATTACTACTTTACCTAAATTTTGACCTATTGACCATATCAAATACATTATTATAAACCGAAAATCGAAATTAGCGACATAAATTATGTAGAATGAAATCGAATTGTGAAGATTGTTCGAATTTCTAAATAAAAGTTTTCGACAGTTCTCTTATTCCACATGGTTGTGGATAACTTTATGCACAATATACCATTATGATTTTCCCGCTTATTGCTAGTTATAAACAAATTAATCACATGTTATCCACTGTAGTTTGTGGATAACAGAACGGTTGTTCTAATATTTTTTATTTGATAGAGTAAGGATACAGCAAGCAATCTTACCATTATATGCCTATGCTCGATAAAAAGAACAAAACTTATCCGGAAGGGTGAATGCTGTTATGAAAAAACTATCAGATAACCTGTTAATGGAATCCTATCACAAAGCAGTCGAACTAAAGCTTAATCCTGATTTCATCCGCTTAATTGAAAATGAATTAAAACGGAGAGCTTTATACCATAATATCAAGGTGTCATCCTAAGATTGTAAGCCGGATAGGCTTATTTTTTTAATGATCGGACATTTCACCTAATTCTTGGCCAACAATAACCTCGATCGGCGTTTGTAGATCGTTGTTTACCGCAAAAGAATCCTTCTCAAACAACAAGACGACCGTTGAGCCAAACGTAAAATAGGCTAGTTCATTACCTTTGTTAATTTGTGATCCCTCATGAACCATTTCGATTGAATTTACAAACATAGCGCCCACTTTAACAACTGCCACATGTCCATACTCATGCTTGATCTCGGTAATCCGACGATAATTTTTTGATAATGTCTGTCTCCCATATTTTAACCCTAATTTGTTGACTGGGAACGATTTCTTTCCAAGTGTCCATTGATCGGTTATTTCACCGGTAATCGGACTATGAATTCGATGATAGTGACTTGGGCTTAAATATAGTAGGATATAGGCCCCGCCTATATATTTTGCTAGTGCCTCTTGCTTCCCGAGCATTTCAGCAATCGAGTATGTTTTTCCTTTAACCGTTATTTCACTATTCTCACCTATCTGGCCGATTTCTTCAAATACTGCATCCACAGGACTTGCGACAGAATTTGAATTCGAATTGTGTATTCGCGCACCCGCTTTCAACCTTCGAACAAACAGTTCATGTAGCGTAGGAAATGCATGTAACGGTTTCTCCATTTCATCCAAATTTAAATTATAGACTTTGGCGAATGAAGGTATAAAAAATCGGCTTAGTCTTGATGTTGAAAAGCGTTTGAGTAGAGCTGATGTCAATCTACCATTTGTTAGTTCTATCATGAGTCTGTATAAGCTTTGAATCAATACGGTACCCTCCAAATTATGTTCTTTACTCACATGCATAAAACGCTTAAAATTAAATATTATTATATAAGCTATTGTAAAACCCCTTCCGTTCAATAAGGAGTGAGGAGCATTGTTTTTATTAGAAGTATTTGATCACACCATTAAAAAGCTAAAAAGTCAAACAGCAAATGTATTAACACTTACAAATTTAGGGCTAGGTGGTTATGCGATTATTGTCGGCTTAAACGGCAATTTACGTCTTAGTCTCCTACTTATCTTTGTTGCAGCACTTGCTGACCGGTTTGACGGAATGGTGGCCAGGAAATTTCATATTGAATCAGAGCTTGGCAAGCAACTCGATTCCATGAGTGATATTATATCATTTGGAGTCGCCCCTGCACTATTATTATATCAAGGAATTTTATTTGAATTTGGGGCACCAGGAATTTTCTTCACAGTCTTCTACATTGGATGCGGAGCTTTTCGGTTAGCCAGGTTCAACATTTCTGAAAACAATGGTTATTTCACGGGTTTACCGATAACCGCTGCGGGTTGTCTGGCAACGCTTAGTTTCCTTATCATTCCGTATTCCCATCCGCAAGCATTCTTCTTTTTAATGATCCTTTTATCTTTATTAATGGTCAGTCCTTTCAAGCTTAAAAAAGTTTAAAAAAATGGATGATGGGAATTCCCATCATCCATTTCCATTTTTTCGTTTTTCCTTTTCGGCACGATAAAATTCATGAAACATCTTCATTAATGCCCGCTTCTCAATCCTAGATACATAGCTTCTTGAAATTCCTAACTCTTTTGCTATTTCACGTTGTGTTTTTTCCTTTTGCAAATCAAGACCAAATCGGCCAACAATCACTTCTTTTTCACGATCATCTAAAACATCAATATATTTCTTAACCTTTTCAAGCTCCATATTTAATTGAATCGTATCGATTACATCTTCTGATTCTGATTTCAACACATCGATCAGTGAAATTTCGTTCCCTTCCTTATCCTGTCCAATCGGATCATGTAAGGAAACATCTTTCTTCGTCTTCTTTAAAGCGCGTAAATGCATTAAGATTTCGTTTTCAATACATCTTGCTGCATAGGTAGCCAGTTTGGTTCCTTTTCCTTCTGAATAGCTTTCTATCGCCTTTATTAATCCAATCGTACCGATTGAAATTAGATCTTCCGCGTCTTCACCTGTATTTTCAAATTTTTTCACAATATGAGCAACTAGCCGCAGATTATGCTCGATTAGCATGTTTCGAGCGTGTGGATCTCCATTTGCCATTAGTCGTAAATATTTTCGTTCTTCTGCTGCAGACAAGGGCTGAGGAAATGCATTATTTTTGACGTAAGAAACCAGAAATACAATTTCCTTTACTAAGTAACCCAGTGCTGTTAAAATGCCGGACATGGATTCACCCCCGCAAGTTTAGGCGAATGCCTATAACTAATCCTATGTTCATTGGCTAAGGTTTGTGTCTGTCCGGTGATATTTTTCTAAGGAATGATGATTTACTTAGGATCGATGCGAGAAAATAACAGGTTAGTGAATGAATAAAAAAAGCATTAACCACGAGGGCTAATGCTTTTATTTCTTTAACATTCTTCGGCAGCACTGACTTCAGTTGCAATAATACTAACAATAACCGTACAAACCGTGAGACCCATCACCATTAAAAACATTCACTAACACCCCTTGTTTAGTATCTGAATATTACAATTTCAACTTATCACATCAACAACTTAATACAGGTTTCTATTTGTGAACATTTTGTTAAAAGTGATATTTCTAACAAAGATTCATTTCTTTTCCATTCCTTTTCGAAAAAATATCGTGAACAACAAGATGTGCAATGACATTAAGTTTCACCTCTTCATCAAGATAACTAGGTGGAATCTTTCTCCACCCATAACCAATTTTGTCTTCGCTGAATGATATCGTACATAATCATTACCACCTTTCTTTTGTTTTTTACAGAGACTACAAATTAAAATGGACGATACAGGGAATACTGACGTTCTTTGTGTTGTTCATAAATTTGTTCTATAAATTCTTGATTTAAAAACTCTTCTTTTGATTTTTTACGTTTTTTGATCGTAATCGTAAAAAATAAAATATTTAAGGTCATCTCACCTCACCTCCCTTATTCCATTATTTTCCATATCCCTTCAATAAAAATACCGCAGGAGACATTCCCCCTGCGGCAGTATATAAATGTGGACACAAAAATACCGCAGGAGACACCATTCCCCATGCGGTAAGGATATGCTAAAAAAGATTAAGCGTACCAGTCCCAGTTGGCCGAATGTGTGTAATATGAAGTTATTTTGTTGTGTTGAATAGCTGGCATCATTTTCTTTGCGTTCATTTCATTCGACCTCCTTTTTGGTAAATTTATCTTACATAGGTTATTATATCCATGGCATCCAATTAAGTAAACACTTTCCAGACCAAACATTCCGACAAATTTCTATTATCGAAGTGTTACGAAGTCACTGCAGCTAGAATATTGATAAAGCGCCCAACCGATATTGGGCGCTTTTCATTAACTATTTTTTAATCCTGAGACAATTTTCATTACCAGGTTAGCAGAGTTAACAGCTGCTTTAACTAGGTACTGTTCAAAGGAGACATTCGATTCTTTTCCAGCAATGTCTGATAAGGAACGGATAATGACAAATGGAACGTTGAATTGATGTGCTACCTGCGCGATCGCAGCAGCTTCCATTTCGACTGCTTGAACATTCGAGAATTTTGTTCGTACAAATTCAACACGATCAGGATCATTCATAAAGGAGTCACCAGTCGCAATGACCCCTGTGACGACTTGCACATCAGAAATTTCTTTGGCACTTTTCTCGGCGATTTGCACTAGATTATCGGTAGCAGTGAACGCTGGTGGCAATTGAGGAACTTGTCCATATTCATAGCCAAATACAGTTACGTCAACATCATGATGTCTAGCTTCAGAGGAAATAACAATGTCTCCAACGTTAAGACTAGGATCAAATCCGCCAGCGGAACCAGTATTAATGATATAATCAGGTGTGAATTTTTGCAGGAGTATGGTCGTTGACATTGCCGCATTAACCTTACCAATCCCAGAACGTAAAAGAATGACATCGACACCATCCATAGAGCCCGATGTAAATTCACAGCCAGCAATTGTTTCTACCTTTTGATCAATAATATTTTTTCTTAATAAAGTAACTTCTTCTTCCATTGCCCCTATAATTGCAACTTTCATTCTTTAACCTCTTTTCAATGTTATGTATCTTATGTAAGTACCTCCATCATTTTAACGCACTATAAAACAAAAAAGCTACTTCTGAAACAGAAGTAGCCTCTTTTAATTTAACATATTATTGTCCTTTGTCATTTTCAATTAATTCTTCAACCTTTGATGGCTTCCAGCCCTCACTATTCACCCATTCGAGGTAAACTCGGTAGGCTTGCTGCGGATTATCTTTTGCCGTTACAGTACCAATCGCCTGATCTTGACCATTACGACTTAAATACCAAACGGTCATATTACTCTCGTCGACGTTAATTGCAGATGCAAGTGCCTTAACCCTTTCGTCCCAATCAACCGTTGCGTCTGCATTCGGGCCAGATTGAGTGGTCCCTACAGGCTCCCAGCTAGGGTCGACAATTGTTTTTTGGATATTGTCTCCGCCACCCTCGGTAATAGTTGGTTCATCTTCACCTTTATCTTGTTCTGTATCAGCTGCGTTCTCGCTCTCATTTGAAGCATCGTCTTTAGTTGTTACTTGATTTTGTTTCGCAGATTTTGTAGTCTCATTCTCGTTATCATTACTGTTCATTTTATTTTCAACAGTTTGTTCCTGCTGTTCTTTTTCAGGATCATCCTTGGAAAAAATAGAAACCGACACGATAATGATTAATAGGAGCACAAGCCCAATTAATCCGTTTAAGACCATATTTGTTTTTCTTCTCTTGGAACGAATTTCAGAACGCATTGTTCCTCTTGATTGCTCGTAATTGCTTTTCAAAAGATAAAGCCTCCTTTGACAAGTTGATAATATTCTACCATGACTCACTAAAAACTTGAAGGAGTTTGTTTTAATCTGAATTTCGTTGATCGATATCATATAGGGCGCTTACCATATCAGCAAAAAGCTGGTTAACACCGCCCTCATTCTCTGGAACATCCAAATTCACTGTCACGAGCACATATTTGGGATGATCAAACGGAAAATATCCAGCGAACCATTTATTATGAAGCTGCTGATCATTCACGTATTTTCCTGTTTCTGCTGTACCGGATTTTCCTGCAACAGCATATGGTAAATCCTTAAACCATCTTCCTGTTCCATGGTCATTGACAACCACTTCGCGAAGTAGCTCTTGTAATTTCATGGCCGTATATGGAGCAATAGTCTCACCACTGCCTTTAGATTTTGGAAATTCGAACATAGTTGTCCCATTTTGATATTGAATACTGGAGGCGACACGGACTGTATCTTTCTCACCGCCTCTGGCAATTGTCGCCATCATATTCGCTACTCCAAGCGGTGTGACTCGAACCTCATGCTGCCCAATACCTGTCATAGACACAAAATTCTTATCCTTTTTCGCATTTTCTGATATAAACACTCGGCCCTTGTCTTCATCAGGAATTTGTGAAAATTGATCCAAATGGAAAACACTTCCTTTCCATCCGTTCGTTCCAATTAATCCTAACTTTTGTGCATACTCCTCGATAATATTGGGATTAATATCCTTTAGTTCATTTGATATTTCTCCAAACGTACGATTGCAGCTTCGGGCAAAGCTGTCCTTAAAATTGAGTATTCCATGATTGTATTTAAGATCCGGCTCCCCGTTTATTTTCCGACTACAGTCAAAGGTTCTAGTTGGATCATTTAAGTTATAATCAATCGCTGCTGCTGCGACCACTGTCTTGAAAACCGATCCAGGAATTTGTTGTTTGACCATTAAATTATCAATCCCATTATCTACATATGGATCTTTACGATTAATGCTAGGTCGAGAAACAAGAGCTAAAACATTGTTTGTTTTTACATCAAGAAGAACAAGACCACCCTTTTTAATTCCTTGCTGATCAACCAATTTTTCAGCGGTTGTTTGCATTTGTTTATCTATGGTTGTTTTAATGTTCACAGGATAATAAGGATTGGCTGAATCCACATATTTTACATTCACACCGAAAAGCGGTGCCCCATCTCCGTCAACATGGTAAACAAGCTTTGACTTCCCCTCTGCAATTAAAAACTCATCGAAGCTTTTTTCTAAACCAGATATTCCTAGCAACGTCTGTTGTGGAAATTCCTTGTCCGGGTAACGCTTTGCCAGCTCCTGTTGATTTTCTTTTACGATGCCGATTAGTTGCTCTGCTGGCGTTTTTTCAAGTAAATACTTCCGTTCAACCGCAAATACACCTGGAATCTCCAACTTATTGATCTTTTTCATTTGTGATTCACTTAAACGAATCGGATTTGGATCACCCAGTGCAAACGGTTTATCGGCCTTTTTAATCATTTTTTTCAAAGTATCCGATTCGATACCAACGATTTGGGCTACCTTATCAGCATCCCAATCCATCTTATTCAAAAATGGGAATAATATTAGTACAGGTAATTGATCATATATGAGTGGATCACCATTTCGATCGAGGAAATTTCCACGACCACTATCCAAAATGACTTCTTGAGACCGTTGTTTGACACTTGCTTCTAAAATATTAATTCCATGTTTAGTAAAACTCTTTGTATCAACCAGTTGTATTTGAATCAATCTGCCAAGCAGAAAGCTTAAACAGATGAAACTGAAAACACCCCAAAAAATGATTCTTTTTATTTTTAACATAAAAAACACCTCGTCAAAAGTTTTGACGAGGTTTTGCTTTTTCAAACTAAGTATAGGATAATCTTATCGTTTATTTAATCAAGACAATTCGAACATTCATTTCTCCACCAGGAGTTTGAACAGACACTTCATCGCCAACCTTCTTGCCCATTAAGCTGCGAGCGATTGGAGAATCGTTTGAAATTTTCCCTTCAAACGGATCAGCTTCAGCGCTACCGACAATGCTATATGTTTCTTCCTCACCATCTGGAAGCTCAATAAATGTTACGGTACGTCCTAGTGATACTGCATCACTTTGCATTTCATCTTCGCCGATGATTTTCGCATTGCGAATCATATTTTCTAAAGTCGTAATACGTCCTTCAACAAACGCTTGCTCTTCTTTAGCGGAATCGTATTCTGAGTTCTCAGAAAGGTCACCAAAGCTTCTCGCAATTTTAATCCGTTCTACGACTTCTTTACGTTTAACTGTTTTTAATTGTTCTAATTCATGCTCTAATTTTTCTTTACCAGCCTGGGTCATCGGAAATACTTTTTCTGTAGCCAAAGACATTCACTCCTTCTAGTCATCACAATCATCCATTACTATTGTGGATTCAAAATTATGTAGGATAATAAATACATACGAGCGCGTCCTTTTAAAGGGCGCGCACGATATTATTATTTTTTATTTATCTATGCTATTGTTTCATAAAAATGATTTTTGTTCAAGAATTGTTTGGATTTTTGTGACCATAAGATCAACGGCAACATGATTATGACCACCTTCAGGAATAATGATGTCTGCATACCGCTTCGTAGGTTCTATAAATTGATTATGCATCGGCCTGACAACATTAACGTATTGATCGATAACGGAATCCATCGATCTGCCTCTTTCTTTAATATCTCTCAGCAATCTGCGAATAATTCTTAAGTCCGCATCGGTATCAACAAATAATTTTATATCCATTAAATTTCGTAAGCGTTCATCCTCTAATACTAGAATTCCCTCTAGAATAATGACATCCTTCGGCTCCACCTTAATGACCTCATCAGATCGGGTATGAATTGAATAATCGTATACAGGTTTGTAAATCGTCTCGAACTTTAATAATTGCTGAATATGCTCGATTAATAGATCGTTATCGAAAGCTAATGGATGATCATAATTGGTTTTCAACCTTTGTTCAAAGGGTAAATGACTTTGATCTTTATAATAATAGTCCTGTTCAATCATTAAGATTGAATGCCCTTTAAAATGTTGATAAATTGCTTTTGTGACACTCGTTTTTCCTGAGCCGGAACCCCGGCTACACCTATGACAACAGGTTTGCGAGACATACAGCTTAATTCTCCTTTCGCATCATGTTGTTAGGGAAAACAGGTCGATCCATTTTAAATTTGACAATTTGAAGCGGGTGACGGGCTGCATCAAGCTCATTTCCGTCTTCGTCCCAAATTTTTTCAATAATGTAGGTGAAGTTTTCAATTTCAGGTCCAAAAAATTCCACCTCATCACCAGGCTTGAAATGATTCCGCTGTTGAAGGGTTACCATTTGCGTTTCAGAATTATAATCGATAACCAATCCTGCAAACTCAAAGGTAGTCTTCTTGCTATGGTTTCCAAACATTTGCTCTTTATACCCAGGAACGCCTTCAAAAAATGCTGGGGCTGTTTCACGGTTAGCACATTTGTCTAATTCTTCAACCCATTCCTGCTTAATTACGAAATGATCAGGGTCTGCACAGTAAGCGTCAATCACTTTGCGGTACACACTCACAACAGTCGCTATATAATGGATGGACTTCATCCGACCTTCAATCTTTAAGCTGTCAATCCCCAGTTCAATTAAACCTGGAATGGATTGAATTAAGTTAAGATCCTTTGGACTCATTGCAAACGGGGCATCATTTTCAGCAAAAAGAGCTGTTTCACTATCACCTTCAACCTGGAAGAGATCATAATCCCAACGGCATGATTGACAACAGCCACCGCGATTTGAATCACGTGCTGTCATATGATTGCTGAGTGTACAACGGCCAGAATAGGCGATACACATAGCACCATGGATAAAGGTTTCAATTTCGATATCCACTTTCTTTTTCATTTCTTTTATTTCTTCAGCACTTGTTTCACGTGCGAGTACAACACGCTCAAGCCCTTCCTCTTTCCAGTACTGAACAGCCTTCCAGTTCGATAATGATTGCTGCGTACTTAGGTGCACTTCGATTTCCAGGTGCTAGACGACGACAGGTTTCGATAATAAGAGGATCTGCTACGATAATTCCGTGAATCCCTGCTCCTTGGAGACCCTTAATGTAATCCTCTAATCCATCGATATTTTCATTATGAGCATAAATATTGGTTGTAACATAGATTTTGGCATTGTATTTTTTCGCAAACTCAACACCCTCTTTCATTTCTTCGAACGTAAAATTATCTGCATTTGAGCGAAGTCCATATTCCTGGCCGCCAATAAACACGGCATCTGCTCCATATTGAACGGCAATCTTTAATTTCTCAAGATTACCGGCAGGCGCAAGGAGTTCTGGCTTTTTAACAATAACACGTTTACCGTCCACAATTTCTGAAATATTGTTCTTTACATTTGCAGTCATCCTGTTTGCCTCCTTATAAATTAATACGAAAATGTGTAAAGCACTATAAACTTAACAGGTTTATCCCGAAATCTTTATTTTAATAAACAGTTTCCTTAAAGTAGAATCCTGTGTCAAGTGAACGATTTTTTGGTTGAATCGCTTCTATTTGTTCTAACAACTCAGTTTTTAGGTCTTCATATGCATCTGGATCTTCCACACAAACATCGATCGCCCTGCGATAAAGCTCTGTCACGACTACTAAATAATCTAGGCTTTTTAGGATGCCATCAATTTTGAAGGAATCGACACCGGCTTCAATCATATCCTGGAGTTCATCGATGATGCACACATCGTTAGGGCTCATAATGTGTGTCCCATTTTCATCTTCAAAGATTGGATACTTGTTTCCTCTTTCTTTGTCATGAAGATACTTATTTTTCTCGTACTTCGTTTTTTGAACTTCTAGCTCTTTACCTTGATATTCAAAATAATGGCCCAATAAGCTACGTTTTGATTGGAACATACAGGTCATTCCGTGCACTTGAACCTCTATTTCTACTTCAGCTTTTTCCTTTGTTTCTATAACAGCTTCCATACTGATTTCCCTTGCTAGAACCGCACGTTTCGCCCCTTTGCGGCCCCAATAGTTACAGGTGTACCAATTTGTTGCGGTTGTTTCAGTATTCCAGTGCAGCTTCATCTCAGGCGCAATTTCACGCGCAGACATTAAAACGGCTGGATCCCCAAAGACGATGGCATCAGCATGTACCGATTGAACATAAGCAATATAATCTGCTAATTCATCAATTTTTTCATTATGGAAAATAGCATTCATTGCTACATATACTTTTTTTCCTTGGCCATGGGCTAATTCAATTGCCTTTGCCAGCTCATCTCGGTTGAATTCCCCTGCTAGCCGTAAACCATAGCGCTGTTCACCAATTACAAATGCATCAGCACCTGCTTCTGCCAAAGGAATGATATCTTCTACTGAAGTGGGTGTCACTAATAATTCCGGTTTTTTCACCATTTTCACCTCTTCTTTTTACTTATGGCAATCCCATCTCCGACTGGAAGGATTACCGTGTCATATTCTTGGTGTGCCATTAGCCATTGATTAAACGTGTTAATTTTCCTAACTAATTGTCGAACATTCCTACTATCAATGTTTGCCTCACATACCAGTCCTTTAAACAGGACATTGTCAGTAATGATGAGACCACCATCATTTAAATAGCGTGAATATAGCTTAAAAAAGTGTTGATACTGACCTTTTGCCGCATCAATAAAAATCACATCGAACGGACCATAGGCTGAAATTTCATCTTCCACTTCAAGAGCATCTCCGTGAATGGTAACAATTCGATCCTGTTTATCAGCCCTTTGGATATACTCAATCGCTTTGTTCAGTCGTTCCTCATCTCTTTCAATCGTAATGACGTTGGCCTTTGGAAGTGCATAAACCATTCTTAATGCAGAATAACCAATGGCTGTACCAACCTCCAAAATCGATTGTGGATTTTGAAGTCGAAGAAACTGAAGCATTGCCTCGATTCCAGCTAATTCCATAATCGGAATACCAAACTCCTTGGCATACTTCTCCATTTCGATGAGTATAGCTGGTCGTTGTGGGATAAGTTCCTCTATATATAATTGCAGCCTCTCATTTTCCAAGCTGCCATCACCTCGCCTAGTATATTGAGACAAGAAAAAATAGCGTTCACAAAATGGAAATATGAAACAGTAACATTCTTGCCGTTTCATAAAATCTCCCAGTCTGTGGGTCACGCTATTCCAGTGGTGTCTTAAAACACTCGAATAATTTTAACATAAAATGTTTTGGAAAGCTAATTTATTGTCCAGTAATATGAATCGCCTTTTGTCGATTATGTTCATCCAGCGTTTTTGTAAAGATAACATCCCCTTCCGATGTAGCTAGGAAGTAAAGGTAATCTGTTTGTTGTGGGTTAAGGGCTGCTTCAATCGACATAGTCCCCGCACAGGCAATTGGTCCGGGTGGCAGACCTTTATTTTTGTAAGTATTATAAGGTGAATCAACCTCTAAATCTTCATAAAGAACTCTTTCCTTATGCTTTCCTTTTGCATACAAAACGGTTGGGTCTGTTTGCAGACGCATGCCTGCATTAATACGGTTGTAGAAAACACTGGCAATCGTGTGTCTATCTGCTTTCTCAGTGGCCTCTTCTTCAATTAATGAAGCCATCGTTAATAATTTATGTGTTGTTATATTTTGCGCTGCCATTTGATCCTGGTACTCTCCCAAAACGTCTCTCGTTTTGTTCAGCATCTCCTGAACAATTTTTTCAAGCGATGGGTTTTCTTCATAATAGGAATAAGTGGCTGGGAATAAATATCCCTCTAATGGATACTTGATTTCATCGTTTAAGATTTCATCTGTCAGAATATCTGGATATTTTTCCATCAGCGATTTAACGAATGCTTGATCATTTAGTTGATTGAAAACCTCTTCATGTTTACGATTTGTTTTGTTCGCGATAATCTCGGCAATTTGGTCTAGTTGTTTTCCTTCGGGAATGGTAATTTTGAAAACGACCTCTTCCATGACTTTACCGGTCTTAAGCTCATCAAGAATTTCTGGAAGTGTCATGGATGGAGCGAAGTTATAGCTCCCTGCCATAAAATCAGCCTCGTTCTTAAATTTCACATAATATTTAAAAACCTTAGCATCTTTGATAATACCCTTTTGTTCTAGAATTTCCCCAATTCCAGTAACTGACGAGCCAATTGGAATTTCAACCTTAGTTTCTTTTTTATTTTCGGGATCCACTGGTTTAAGAGCAGATTGAATATAAAAATAACCTCCGCCAAATATAGCTCCAATTAATAGAAAAATAATAATAGATACGATAAGGACAATTTTACGGACAACTTTTGCCTCACTTTGTTGTTCAATTATTTTTTCGCGAATGACGTCTTTTGTTTGTTTCCTATCTGACAAAATCTTCCCTCCACTCAAAAGCATTGCTTTATCTTTATGTTATACACCTCGAATCATTATACTATATTTTTATTTTCAATCGCAAAATTCTACATAAAATTAAAGTATTAGGGGATATCCGACAGTAGGCTACACCTTCCGTTCCAATCAACAGAGTGTGTAAAAATCCATTAATTCTCATACAAAAAAGCTGCCTCGAGGAGTTCTCGGGCAGCTTTTTAAGTACGATCTATTTAGTCTTAGTTTTCGTCTTCTTGTTCTTCTAGGAATGTGTTGAGCATCTCCTCAATCAAATCCCACTCTTCATCTGTTTCAATTGGCATTAAATCGCCATCTTCACCGTTTTCGTTCGGTGTAAAAGCTGATGCATGGATTTCAACGTCCTCTTCATCATCCTCACTACCGATTGGGTAGTATAAAACATATGATTTTCCAAATTCTTCTGAGTCAAATGTGAATAAAACCTCACATAATTGCTCGTTTCCATCCTCATCGACAACAGTAATATTATTTTCTCCGTGATTCATTATGTCCACCTCATTATAGTTTACTATCTAAGAAACCTTGTAAAATCAAGGTTGCGGCCATTTTATCAATGACCTTTTTCCGCTTCTTTCGACTAACGTCTGCTTCAAGCAAAACTCGTTCTGCCGCCATCGTCGTTAGTCGTTCATCCCAAAGGACGGTTTCAATTGAATAGAGTCTTTCCAATTCACTAGCATAGAATTGGCAAGCCTCTCCCCTTGGGCCAATCGTCCCGTTCATATTTTTAGGGAGCCCCACAACAACTTTATTGACTTCGTGCTCTTTAATGAGTCTTTCAATTTCTTCAAAGCCGTAGTCTTTTTCGTCTTCATTAATTTTTAAGGTTGTCAGTCCTTGGGCGGTCCACCCTAACTCATCGCTGATTGCTACACCAACTGTTTTTGTACCGACATCCAAGCCCATTATCCGCATAGATTACCCCTCATGCTGCTGTTTTAAATACGATTTAACCAGTTCTTCAATAATCTCATCTCGTTCTAATTTGCGGATAATATTACGAGCATCACGATGACGTGGAATATACGCTGGGTCTCCGGATAACAAATAACCAACTATTTGGTTAATCGGGTTATATCCTTTTTCCTGTAATGCTGCATAAACCTGATTAAGAACTTCCGTTACATTATGTTCAAACGGCTCTTCCGGAAAGTTAAATCTCATCGTTTTATCAAATGAGCTCATCTTAGGCACCTCGCTTTTTTCAGTGAAGCAACAATTTGTTGTTAAGAATTGGTTACTTTCCATTTTACACTACTTTGTTCACTAATCAAACGGATTTCACCCATTCTTCAACAAAGTTAAGCGCAGCATCTAATTTGCTTGGGTCTTTACCACCAGCTTGAGCCATATCAGGGCGACCACCACCGCCACCGCCGCAACGAGTAGCAACTTCTTTAATAAGCTTTCCTGCATGGTAACCTTTTTCAATTAAATCGTTTGTGACACCAGCAATCAGATTGACTTTATCATCATTAACACTTCCAAGAAGGATAATACCAGAACCTATTTTTTGTTTCAAATCGTCTGCCATATTACGCAAATTATTCATATCTGTTGCTTGGACTTTTGCTGACAATACCTTAACTCCATCTAGTTCCTTTACTTTAGAAATTAAGCTACCCGCTTCAATATTACCCAATTTTGCAGATAATGATTCATTTTCTCGTTGAAGCTGCTTGATTTCCCCAAGTAGAACCTCGACACGCTGGACGATGTCCTTCGGATTAGCTTTTAACTTCGCAGCGGCCTCTTGTAACAAACCAATTTGTTCATTTAATAATTTGTATGCCGCTTCACCTGTAACCGCCTCAATTCGGCGCGTACCCGCTCCAATACCAGATTCAGAAACAATTTTAAATAATCCAATCACAGATGTATTTGGTACATGGCAGCCTCCACAAAGCTCTAGACTGTAATCACCGACCTGAACAACCCGAACAATATCGCCATATTTCTCACCAAACAGCGCCATTGCGCCCATTGCTTTTGCTTCAGCAATTGGTTTTAAATCAATATTAACTTGAATGCTTCTCCAAATCTTTTCATTCACGATTGCTTCGATCTTTTCTAGCTCTTCAGGGTGAATTTGACCAAAATGAGAGAAGTCAAAACGCAACCGCTCCGCTTCAACAAGGGAACCCGCTTGGTTTACATGTTCACCAAGAGTATCTTTTAACGCCTGATGAAGCAAGTGAGTAGCTGTATGGTTTTTAATGATATTACCCCGATTTTCTTGGTCAACAGTTGCAGATACTTGTTGATTGGTAGATAGCGTTCCTTCAACTACCACTGCTTGATGCAAGTTTTGCCCATTAGGCGCCTTTTGAACATCTTTAATTCTTACTTTTACGCCATCTGCTACAAGAAGACCCTGGTCAGCAATTTGGCCCCCGCTCTCAGCGTAGAAAGGAGTTTCATCTAAAATAACCTGAATCTCATCGCCTGCATTAGCTTCTGATACCAATTCGCCATTTTTCAATAGAACTAAAACCGTTCCATTTGTTTCTAATTGGCCATAGCCAATAAACTTACTTTCGACTTTTATATCACCAAGCACTCCGCCTTGAACATGCATCGAATCAACATCTTGTCTTGCAGCACGAGCCCGTTCGCGTTGAAGTTCCATTTCATTTTCAAAGCCATCATGATCAACCTTCATACCTTCTTCTTCAGCGTATTCCTCGGTTAATTCAACTGGGAATCCATACGTATCGTAAAGGCGGAACACATCTTCACCAGGAATAGTGTCGCTATTTTGTTCCTTTTGTTTCTTGATAACACTTGATAAAATCGCTAATCCATCATGTAATGTCTCATGGAAACGCTCTTCTTCATTTTTTATAACCTTTTGAATAAATTCTGTTTTGTCCTTTACCTCTGGATAAAAATCATGCATGATTTCTCCAACTACCGGTACTAGTTCAAACATAAACGGACGCTCAATATTGATGTGCTTTGCATAGCGTACTGCACGGCGAAGTAGACGACGTAATACATAGCCACGGCCCTCGTTTGACGGTAACGCTCCGTCTCCGATAGCAAACGCAACAGTTCCGGATATGGTCGGCAATGACTTTAAATGCCACATCGTTTTCTTTATTTTCACGGTACTTTACACCCGAAATTTCTTCTGTTGCGTTAATAATAGGCATAAATAAATCCGTGTCGAAGTTAGTTGGAACGTCTTGAACAACGGATGCCATCCGCTCAAGACCCATCCCGGTATCAATGTTTTTCTTTGGCAGCGGCGTGTATGTGCCATCCGGATTATGATTAAATTGAGAAAACACAAGGTTCCAAACCTCTAAATAACGCTCATTTTCGCCACCAGGGTATAGCTCCGGATCTGTTGGATCATCGCCATATTCTGGTCCGCGGTCATAAAAGATTTCTGTGTTCGGACCACTTGGACCTTCACCAATATCCCAGAAGTTACCTTCTAAGCGGATGATTCTTTCCTCTGGAATCCCAATTTTCTTATTCCAATATTCATATGCTTCTGTGTCTTCAGGATGGATTGTTACCGATAGGCGTTCCGGATCCCAGCCAATCCATTTTTCACTTGTTAGAAACTCCCAAGCCCACTCAATTGCTTCTTCCTTAAAATATTCACCAATTGAAAAGTTCCCAAGCATTTCAAAGAACGTGTGATGTCTTGCCGTTTTCCCAACATTTTCGATGTCATTTGTACGGATTGATTTTTGCGCATTCGTAATTCTTGGATTATCCGGGATTACACGTCCATCAAAATATTTCTTTAGTGTTGCTACTCCACTATTAATCCATAATAAAGACGGATCATCATGAGGTACAAGCGGTGCACTCGGTTCCACCGTATGTCCCTTTTCTTTAAAAAACTCTAAATAAAGCCTGCGAATATCTGAACCAGATAAATTCTTTTTCACCAAAAACCCTCCTAATCGTGTTAAAAAACAATATAAAAAGCCCTCATCCCTAAAGCAGGGACGAGAGCTTAGCTTCTCGCGGTACCACCCTGATTATGGACAAAATAAAACGTCCACCTCTCAATTAACCTTAACGCGGTTTACGGCAGTGGTTAGCTGCACTCCGGACTAGCGTTCTGTTATCCTTCATCTTAGAATTTCTTTCAGCCTAAGGAAATTCCTCTCTAGCAGGTAAAACGTATACTACCGATTCTCACGTGCACACGCTTCCTAAAGATGGACTATAACATACTTGTTCCTTCAACATGTTAAATATACATATAGACGAATTATATAAAATCGAGAAATAGTTTGTCAATGTTTGGACGGAGCACTCAAATTTTTCCTGTATTTAACGACATGATCCTTTGCATGGATGATGGCCACCTTCGTTATCGATAACACAGGCACAGCAATAATCAGTCCCAGAACCCCCCAACCTCACCACCGATCAGAAGGGCAAGCATGATAAAGAGTGGGTGCATATGAAGACTCTTTCCGACAATAAATGGAGACAAAATATTTCCCTCCAAAAACTGCAAAATAAAAATAATGACGAGCGATATGATCACCATTTTTACAGAAATGGTTGCAGCAATAATCACCGCAGGAATTGCCCCAAAAATCGGACCAAAATATGGAATAACATTCGTTACCCCAATAATGAAACCAAGTATCAATGGATAACGCATATCTGTAATCCAAAAAAGAATCGCTGATATCGCTCCAATTATGACGCATACAAGCAGTTGCCCACGAATATAAGAGCCTAGAGAAGAATCAACATCACGCAAAAACTGTAGTCCTTGCTTGCGCCAGCTTTTCGGTGTTAAATACCAGGCAGCTTTCATTAATAAATGGTAATCCTTAAGCATGTAAAAGGCAATGAATGGGATAATCGCAAATACCACAATCGAGTTAAGAATTAAGACAAATCCACTTAAGACCCTTGTTAAAAATTGATCAAGCTTCTTTTCAATCCCCAGTATTCCTGCATCGATTTTTTCCCTCATTCCATTTGGCCAGGTCGATGTGCCGTCTTGGATTTCGTCGACCATATCCATGTACTGTGTAGCAAATGTTGGGATATTTTCAGAAAGATCCTTTATCTGAACAATGATTGCAGGAATCCCTTTATACAATCCATAGCCAATTCCTCCAAAAAACAGGAAATAAATAAAAATGACGGCTAAACCACGATGCAATCCCGCCTCATGGAGCCTCTCAATCGTTGGGTGAAGTAAATAAGTAATAAAAGCTGCAATAAAAAATGGAATGAAAGCAGTAATGACTATATTCACTATTGGTAACCAAATTTGCTGCAGCTTAAGAAAGATAAAAATCATCGCAAATAATAACAGGAAAAAGCCTACGCGGTAAAACCACTTTATTTGCATTTCCACTTTCACACCTCCACTCGCTTAGTTTAAGTGGTATGAGGGATTTTATGCTTTAAAAGAAAAGCGGAAGGCGCCCGCCTATCGGCGACAAGCACAAGACGAGCCGGCCGAAAGGTTGTTCTTTAACCTTTTGGACGGATTGGCTTGTGACCTCGAGCCGATGGCGCCTGGAGCTAGACACCAATCAAAATTTTATACTCTCCTTATTTTTCCAAAATAAATCCCCTAAGCGTCGCTTAGGGGATTGTACAATTAGAACATTCGGCTGATTCGTCTTCCGATTTTTTTCATCTGCCGATTCGACATCATGTTGTTATTTCTCATCATACTAAAAGCTGCTACACCTGCACCGATTGCAAGAGCTGAAGTGACTACTTTGTTCATATTAATTCACCTCTATCGTAGATTTACACGCTATATTTACGCTCATCTTCATCAAACAAATCATCGAGTGAACTTAATGAACCATCTTCCTCTACTTGGTGTGTATGGATTAAACCATCATTTAAAGAAAGCTCAATAAAACAATTCCAACAATAGTATTGGTTAATTCCAATTTTCCCAATATCTTTACTTTGGCAGTTTGGGCACTTTAACACCGGGGACACCTCACAATGTTTCTACATTCACGATAATGGTATCCTTGCCGATCGCAGGGGGTTCGTCCGTTTTAACGACCCGTTTTCCTTCTTTTAAGTCAGAAAAGAAACCATCCGTGCATTCATACCCCACAATTGTGCCCAATTCTTCTTGGAAATAAACATCCTCAACAATCCCCAGCTTTTCCCCTTCCATTGACATGACCATTTTTCCAGGTAAGTTTTCTTTGATGATCAATAGTATGTTCTGGAGGAGAATTCAAGGGCTCAAGCACTTGAGAATGACTTACCATTATTCCGTCTGAGCCAAAGGAATCGATATTTCGGATCGAAATTAACCGCATTTTATGAAACAAAGTCTTCTTTTTAAGAAGAACTCCTTCAACCTTTCCATCACTCGAAATGCTTAAGTCACACACTTCGCCAAGCTTTGATCCGCTATTTATTTCAATTACAGGAAGACCTTTAACTAATGAGAATGTCCGCAAAGATTGTCCCCACCTTTCCGAACATTTATAGTTTCTCATTTCCTTAGTAAAAAATAACGAGTAACGTTTACCAATTAGTTCAATATGCTTTTCTCCATAAAATCGTAAGGTGTAAGTTGTTCCATTCCAATCAACGGATCCACATTCATTAACATGTCTTCGTACGGTTCTTGATTAGGATTCAAATCTTTTTCAGCACTTAATTCAATCAGTGGCGTTAATTCCTGCAATTTTTCCGTCAAGGTCGTATTCCTTGCTTGGTCATCCATTCTTTCTACGCCCATCCTCAATGCCTCTTCTTCCCCACATAAAATAAGGAATTGCTTACTTCGAGTGATGGCCGTATAAATTAAATTTCGGCGGAGCATTCGGTAGTAGCTTTTTACGATTGGGAGAATGACGATTGGGAATTCGCTTCCTTGTGCTTTATGAACCGAGCAGCAATAGGCAAGTGTTAGCTGATTCAGATCCTGTCGTGTGTATGTTACTTCTGTCCCGTCAAACGATACAATGACCATGTCCTGCTTTTCAACATTCTCTTTTGCAAAAAAGATCGACACAATCTCACCGATATCACCATTGAACACATTACTCTCCAGGCTGATTGACTAGCTGTAAAACCTTATCTCCGATTCGATACTTGACCTCGCCAAATAGAATCTCCTTACGAGAGCCATCGAGATTTGGATTAAAAATTTCCTGAAGCAGTACATTTAAGCGGTCCACACCAGCAGGCCCTCGATACATTGGGGCTAACACTTGAATATCCTTTGCTGTAAAGCCCTTCCTCTTCGCATTTAGGACTACTTTCTCTACGGCATTAGCAATTTGATTCGTTGAACATTTAATAAACGAGCGATCCTTTTGCTGCTCCGCAATTCCCTGCGGAAGTTTTCCCTGTTTCATTTCATGTGCCAGTTCAATGATTGAAGAGCCTTCAGCCTGACGATAAATATCGGTAAGACGAACGGTTGGAATAACCTTTGAGCGAAGCATATCTTTTAGCACTTGTCCTGGGCCAACTGAAGGAAGCTGGTCTTCATCACCAACAAAAATTACCTGTATATGAGGTGGGAGAGCCTTAAACAACTGATTCGCCATCCAAACATCAACCATTGATGTCTCATCAACAATCAGTATTTTTCCCTCAAGCGGGTTGTCCTCATTATGATTAAACCCTTCCGAGCCATTCCACCCTAGAAGCCGGTGAATCGTTACAGACGGTAGACCGGTTGATTCTGCCATCCGCTTCGCTGCCCGCCCAGTTGGTGCTGCCAATAAAAACGGAAACGGTTCTTCCTTTTTATAATCCTTCGGGTTAAGGGAACAACCGTGAAGCTCTGAATAAAGCTCAACAATTCCCTTAATAACTGTCGTTTTTCCTGTTCCGGGACCTCCGGTTAAAATTAACATTGGCGACATGAGAGCGGTTTGGATTGCTTCTTTCTGAGTCGGTGCATACTGTACCCCAATTCGCTCCTCTAATTTACCAAGTGCTAATAAAAATTCCGATTCAGGAAACTGGTCAGCATATTCAGTTTGTGCCATCAACCGCTTCACATGGGTGACAATTCCTTTTTCAGAAAAATAAAGTGACGGGAGATAAACTCGTTGTTCCTCGATGATAATTTTTCCTTCTTCAGCAAGCTTAATCAACTCATTCGATATATCGGCAAAGTCAATAAGATCCCGCTTATTTTCCTCCAGCAATGACTGAACCGTCTCCAGCAACGGACGCGCTTCAATAAATACATGACCCGCTTGAATGCTTTCTGTTTCAAGTGTGTAATATAATCCGGCTTTTATTCAGGTCTGGATGAGAACCAGTAATGCCAAGCTGATGTCCCAATTCATCTGCTCGACCAAAGCCAACCCCTTCCACATCCTCAACAAGCTGGTATGGATTTTTTTGGATAATTTCGAGTGTTTGCTCTTTATACGATTGGTATATTCTCATTGATATTTGAGGTCCAAAACCAAATTGATTAAGGGCGACCATAATTTGCTCCAAACCTTGGTGCTCCATCAACGTATCGTAAAGCATTTTTGCGCGTTCTGGCGGAAGCTTCGGGATGGAATCTAGCAGAGAGGGCTGATTTAATATTTTCGAAATCGCATTTTCACCAAGCATTTCAACTATTTTTTCTGCTGTTTTTTTCCCGATTCCTTTGAACATTTCACCGGCTAGATAATTAATGACACCCTGTTTTGATTGCGGCATATCTTTTCGAAAGTGAGTCGCATGAAACTGCATGCCAAAACGAGGATGCTCCTTCATTTCACCATAAAATATATACGATTCTTGTTCATGAATACGGGGGAAATATCCCGTGATGACAGCTTCTCTTTCCTCATAGGACTCATCATTCGTTTCTTCTACTCGAATCCTAAGGACGGTATATAAATTTTGTTCATTATGAAAAATGGTTACCAGATGCTTCCCTTTAATGAATTTCCCTTGTTCCTGGAATAAATCTAGTTGATTCTGTTGCTGCACGGTGCCTTCCCCCTTTCATTACAAGAAAATGACTTAGTTTGATTCCTCAGCGCTAATTAAAATAGACTTTGTATTTTGTGCTAAAAGATGATCTGGCTGAATTTGTAATGCTTTTTCCAGCATCGAGAGCCCCGCTTCTTTGTTTTCTTTAAAAGCATAAGCAACGCCTAAATTATAATAGGCATCTGCATGATCTGGTTCTAGTTCAATGCATTTTTGTAGCTTGGCAATCGCTTCATCAAGTAATCCTTCCTGAGCTAAACACAAACCATATTGAAATAAGGCTTCTGCATCACTTTCATTAAGCTCAACTGCTCTTTGTAAATATGGTAGCGCTAATCTAGATGCGCCAGTATGAACGAATGTCATACCAAGCATGAAATAATTATCGCTTGTATGTAAACCTTCTTTAATCGCCTGTTCAAAGCTTTTTCTAGCTTCATCATATTTCTCTTTTTCATAATAAAGGGCTCCAGCACTATAATAAGCTGCTCCTCCTCCCCCTAATTCAATCGCTTTTTCAAAAAATTTCAACGCTTTTTCAGGGTCACCAACAGCAGATAAAACATTCCCAAAATTAATATAGGCAACCGCATCAGACGGATTGGCTTCAATCACTTCCATAAAAGCCTTTGCGGCTTCCTCCCATTTTCCCTCTTTCATCATTTCAATACCCAATTGGTTTTTATCCATTCTTTTCACTCCTGTTCTAACAAAGAGTATAGCATATATAACGCAAAAAAAAGGAGCGACTGCTAAGTACAGTCAGCCCCTTATTTTTTATCCTACATAGGTAAGTTGTTCACCATTTTTGTATACTTTATCTATTGTGCCCCCACCGAGACATTCATCACCGTTGTAAAAAACAACCGCTTGTCCAGGGGTAACCGCACGAATCGGTTCATCAAAAATAACTTCAACTTGTCCATCATCCATTTTCTTAACAGTCACCTTATTATCTGCTTGACGATAACGGAATTTTGCGGTGCAGGTAAATTCGGCTTGGACTGGACGATTCGATGTCCAACTAATTTTTGTTGCAACAATTGAGTCGGAATAAAGCTTTTCATGATCAAAGCCTTGGCCTACATATAGAACATTTCGTTCCAGGTCCTTGCCAATCACAAACCATGGTTCACCTGAGCCACCAATACCAAGACCATGGCGCTGCCCAATGGTATGATACATTAGTCCATCATGACGTCCCATAATCTTACCATCAAAGGTTTCCATATTGCCTGGCTTAGCAGGTAGATAGTTTCCAAGGAATTCTTTAAAATTGCGCTCACCGATGAAACAGATTCCAGTACTATCTTTTTTCGTCGCAGTAGCAAGTTCAGCCTCTTTCGCCAGTTCCCTTACTCTCGCTTTTTCTAATGAGCCTATCGGAAACATAACCTTTTCAAGCTGACTTTGATTTAATTGGTTGAGAAAATAAGTTTGATCCTTATTTTCGTCAACGCCACGAAGCATTTTATATTCGCCATCACGATATTCAACACGAGCATAGTGACCTGTTGCTAAATAATCTGCCCCAAGCTTTAAGGCATGCTCTAAAAAGGCCTTAAACTTAATTTCTTTATTACACATTACGTCAGGATTTGGTGTTCTTCCTGCCTTATATTCCTCAAGAAAATAAGTAAACACCTTATCCCAGTATTGTTTTTCAAAGTTTACAGCATAGTATGGAATTCCAATCTGATTGCAAACACGAATAACATCTTCATAGTCTTCTGTTGCGGTACAAACACCGTTCTCATCAGTATCGTCCCAATTTTTCATAAAAATACCGATAACATCATAGCCCTGCTGCTTTAAGAGCAGTGCAGCTACCGATGAATCGACGCCACCAGACATCCCAACTACTACACGTGTATCTTTTGGTGCTTTTTGCATTGTTTCTTCACCTCGCTAATATAGCGATCCTTCTTATCATAAAGCTGTTAATCGTTTAACGATCTTAGCTGTTTCCTCGCCAACCTGTTGAATTTGCTCGGTTGTGTTTGTAAAACCAAAGCTAAAGCGAATTGAATTCATTATTCGCTCAGAGTCTTTCCCAAACATAGCGACTAGAACGTGGGAAGGATCAATTGAACCTGCAGTACATGCCGATCCACTCGAAGCTGCAATACCAGCCAAATCTAAATTTACAAGCATCGATTCGACATTTACTCCAGGAAAGCTTAAGTTTAAAACATGTGGCAAGGAATTTTCAAGCAATCCGTTTATGGAAAATTGAATTCCCTCGTTCTGAAGCGTGTGAATCATGATTTCTTTAAAATTCCGATACAGTTCCTGCTTGGATTTCTGCTGCTTCTGCGCAATTTTGACAGCTTCATGAAATCCAACAATGGATGGGACATTTTCTGTTCCAGCACGACGCTTTCGCTCCTGTTCTCCACCAAAGCTGCGTGGGGATAGCTTTAAATCTTTTTTCACAAAAAGAAAACCAATCCCTTTTGGACCATTAATTTTATGCGCCGATACAGATAACAAATCAATATGAAGCTCGTGGACATTGATTGGCTCCAAACCATACGCCTGTACAGCGTCAGTATGAAAAAGCGCTTGATGACCTGCAAGCAACTTACCAATCTCCGCTATTGGCTGAAGTGTGCCAATTTCATTATTACCGTACATAATCGAGACAATAATCGTATCATCACGCAACGCTTCTTTTACAGACTGAACGGAAATTCTACCTGTTTTATCGACGGGTAAATAAGTGACATCAAAGCCTATTTTTTCAAGCTGTTTACAGGAATGAAGAATGGCATGATGTTCAACGACTGTTGTAATGATATGATTTCCCTTGTTTCGATTTGCTTCGGCAACACCAAACAAAGCTAAATTATCAGCTTCTGTCCCTCCACTCGTAAAAATCAATTCATTGCCTTCTGCCCCTATGCTACGCGCAATCCCGTTACGTGCTTCATCCATAAGCTTTCGCGCTTCTCTCCCAAAGGAGTGAATACTTGACGGGTTCCCGAAGTTTTCATTCATAACTTTTACCATTGCATTTATCACATTGTGCTGCATCGGTGAGGTTGCGGCGTGATCGACGTAAATCCGTTCCAATCGAATTTCACCTGCTTTCAAACAATAATCCGTTTCATACAGTTTGTTGCTAATTCCACTCATTTAATCAACACACAACAAACTTAACGAACAATTTATTAAATATAGAACATATAAGAATCAAGTTCTTCTTGATCATCTGGAAAATTAGCTAAATCTTCTAATGTTGTACTTTCCAAAACATCCTTAACCGCATCGCGTATACGAATCCAAAGCTGGCGTTTTACCGGCTCTTCATCTTCAATTCCCTCAACCGGAGTTATCGGTCCTTCTAAAACACGGATAATATCACCAGCAGTAATGTTTGCAGGTTCATTACCTAAAACATATCCGCCGTAAGCACCACGTATACTTTTTACTAAACCTGCATTCCGTAATGGAGCAATAAGTTGCTCTAAATAATGCTCGGAAAGATCATTTGCTTGAGCAATTGTTTTTAGAGATAATGGACCCGTTCCGTTTCCGTGTTTTTTTGCTAATGCAATCATGATTGTTAAACCATATCGACCTTTAGTTGAGATTTTCATCCTATGCACCTCTTTTAAAATTCAATAGTTTTGTCTCTACCACTTCATTCATGTTATTTCCATTATTTGTAAATAAATTCAACAATTCCATTCAGTCTAATCAATTTTATCAAATATATACTCACCTTGGTATTATAGCACAGAAAATGCAATTTTCCTTATATCATGGTATGTTAGGAGGGATGATTGCTATATAATTTGGATTTTCGATACAATTTGGAGAGATGAACATGTCAGAAAAACCGCTTGCTTTTCGGATGAGACCAAAAAATATTAATGAGGTACTCGGACAAGACCATTTAGTCGGTGAAGGAAAAATTATCAGTAGAATGGTCAAGGCAAAACAGCTTTCTTCGATGATTTTATATGGACCACCCGGAGTTGGAAAAACATCGATTGCAAGTGCAATCGCCGGAAGCACAAAATACGCTTTCCGAATGCTGAATGCCGTAACGAACAATAAAAAAGATATGGAAATAGTTGCAGCCGAGGCAAAAATGTCTGGAAAAGTGATTTTGCTCCTTGATGAGGTGCACAGGCTTGATAAAGGAAAGCAGGATTTTCTGTTACCTTTTTTGGAAAGTGGCATGATTACACTAATCGGCGCCACAACAAGCAATCCATACATTGCGATCAATCCTGCGATAAGAAGTCGTTGTCAAATATTCGAATTGAAGCCGTTAAATCCCGAGGATATTTTCACAGCATTGAGTCGAGCACTGGTCGATGAAGAAAGAGGACTAGGGAAATACGGGACTGTCGTTTCCGAGGATGCCTTAACCCATTTAGCTACTGTTTCGAATGGTGATGTTCGAAGTGCGTTAAATGCGCTTGAGCTTGCGATATTGTCCACTTCCCCGAGTGAGGATGGAAAGATTCATATCAATGTTAACACTGCCGAAGAATGCATCCAACGAAAAAGCCTGACCTACGATAAAGACGGTGATGGACATTATGATGTGCTATCTGCATTTCAAAAGTCGATCCGTGGCAGTGATGTCAATGCGGCGCTTCATTATTTAGCACGGTTAATTGAAGCGGGTGATTTGCTAAGCATTGCTAGACGATTAATTGTCATCGCCTACGAGGATATTGGGTTAGCTAGTCCTCAGGCGGGTGCGAGGACCCTTGCGGCAATCGAAACCGCTGAACGGCTTGGTTTTCCCGAGGCAAGAATTCCACTTGCGAACGCAGTGATTGAGCTTTGTCTTTCACCAAAGTCAAACTCGGCTGTTTTAGCAATTGAAGCTGCTCTAGCAGATATACGGAACGGAAAAAGCCGGTGAAGTCCCAGCTCATCTCCGCGATGCACATTACAAAGGAGCTAGCGAACTCGGTCGTGGGATTGACTATAAATACCCACATGATTTTGAAAACGGTTGGGTCAAACAGCAATACCTCCCTGATCGAATAAAAAATCAACGCTACTACGAGCCGAAGCTAACCGGAAAATTCGAACAAGCCTTGTCCTCTGTTTATGATAAATTAAATAAAAAATAACATATCTGGGTCAGACCCCTTAAGAGCGTGTGACGGATATTTGTCCAGACCTTTTGGTTTCTGACCCCTACTTCACTAACCAGCATACGACATTTGGGGTCAGACTCCCTACTTTACTTACGCTGTGATATCTCTCTTCTTAAAGACATAATAAGCCAGCCCTAAAAATAAACAGAAATAAAGCACAAGCATCATAATGGAAAAGGACAAAGTCATTCCTTCTATCATCGGCGCACCTTCGAAATACTGCATCAAATTAGTATTAGCAAATAAGATGTATTTCGCCCATTCGTACCTTGCTGCAATTAACGTTGTTACTTGACCACCAGTAAACATAAGGAAAATAGATAACCCAATCGCTAGTGAACTGTTTCTGAACACCGCCGACATCATAAACGCCATCGTAACTAGCATCACCATATTAATTGATTTTAAGCTATAAAACATGATCAACTGCAACCACATTGGCCTCTCAAATACCACTTCATTTTTATAAATTAAATATGGACTGGCAGAATCCGGTACCCAAAAAGGATTACACCTAACACAGCAGAAAAGGCAAATAAAATGGTAAGAAGTAAAAGACCGAATAAAAACACAGTTAAATACTTCGAGGTTAGTATTTTCACTCTACTGATTGGTCTAATTAGCAATAGCTTAATTGTCCCCAGTTAAACTCGCTCGCTACAATTCCTGCAGCGACTGTAATAATAAATATCCCAACAAAATCAATAGTTTGTGAAATGTCATTAACAAAACTCCAAACTGTATATTCTTCTTGTGGTGGGAGATTCTGTTTAATTCGATATTCGTTCAACGCAATGCTTTTTTCGTAATATTGAGCCATTTCTGGCTGTCCCTCAGCAGAATTTTCTAGTTGCTTTCTTAGTGCTACATTTTCTGTTTGCAAACTTTCCTTCCATTGCGGGTCTTCAGTAGAATAAGTACCTTGATTATACTTCATCACCGCACCTGCAATGGCAATAATAATGACTAACAAACCAAGCATGACATACGTCCCAGGGCGGCGAAAAATCTTGACCATTTCATTTTGAATCAACTTCATCATAAGATTCTACCCTCCCCTTTTGTTATTTCTAAGAATCGGTCCTCTAATGTTTTCGTGATTTCTTTGATTCCGTAAATTTTGATATCAGACAATACCAATTGCTTAACAATGTCCGGTATTCTTTCTTGTTCAATTGCCAAGGATATTCCCGTCTTAGTCTTATGTATTTCTATCGTGGGATAAAGATTTCCCAATAATTGAATCGCCTGTTGAACAGGTGATACTTCAAATTCGAACCACGCTTCTGCTCCTTGAACAAACTCCTTAACCTGCTGAACATCTATCAGTTTTCCGCGTTGAATGATACCAATGCGATCACACATCATTTCCATTTCAGATAGGATGTGGCTTGAAACGATGACGGCCATATTTTTTTCCTGCGCAAGGAAACGTAAATAATCCCTAATTTCACGAATACCTGCTGGGTCTAAACCATTTGTTGGTTCATCCAAAATCAATACATCGGGGTCATGAAGAAGGCATTGCGCTAGTCCGAGCCGCTGCCGCATACCGAGTGAATAAGTTTTCACCTTGTCATGGATGCGCTCAGACAAACCGACCAATTCAACGATTTCAGCGATTTTTGCTTCGGTCACACCATTTGCCATGCGCGCATACTGAAGTAAATTTTGATATCCCGATAAAAATTTATACATTTCAGGGTTTTCTACAATCGCTCCAACAGAACGAACTGCTTTCTCAAAGTTTGTTTGAATGCTAAAGCCACCGATGTGAATATCCCCCGATGTAATGCTCATCAATCCAACAATCATCCGAATCGTCGTCGTTTTCCCGGCACCGTTTGGACCAAGAAAGCCGAATACTTCTCCTTTGTATACGTCGAAGCTTAGATCATCAATAATGGTTCTTCCTTTAATCACCTTGGTCAAATTTTTAATTGAAACAATTGGCTCCATTTCGTACTCCTCGCTTTTTAAGAGTAACTTCCGTAAATAACTTATCTTTTTTTTGTCGCTTGGGCAATACAATCTCGAGATTGTAATAAAATAGCCTTCGATTGGTTCGAAGGCTATGGGTTATTTATTATTATTTTTCGTCACGAACACGAGTAATTTTTATATTTGCTAACAGTTGGCGGACTACATAGCTTGCCATTATTAGGCCAGCGACTGACGGAACAAAAGCGTTAGACGATGGTGGCATTTGCGCCTTGCGAATCTCAGCTTGGTCATTCCCTACGACTTTACGGACATCCTCACGAATCACAATTGGACTTTCATCTGAAAAAACGACGGGGATCCCTTTGTAGATTCCATCTTTACGAAGTCGAGTTCGGATTACTTTCGCTAGTGGATCCGTATGTGTTTTCGAAATATCGGCAATTTGAAAGCGGGTTGGATCCATTTTATTGGCAGCGCCCATACTCGAAATCATTGGAATATTGCGTTTTAGACATTCCTTCATCAAATGAATTTTGTACATAATCGTATCGGACGCATCAACCACGAAGTCTAAACCATGACTGAAAAATTGCTCATACGTTTCTTCTGTATAAAACATTTTAAGCGCAATGACTTCACAATCTGGATTAATATCTTTAATCCGTTCCTTCATTAAATCGGCTTTCGGCTTTCCAACCGTTGATAAAAGAGCAATCACTTGTCTGTTCACATTTGTAATATCGACGTTATCTTTATCAACAAGAATTAATTTGCCTACACCAGAACGGGCCAACGCTTCGGCCGCAAATGAACCAACGCCGCCAATTCCAAGGACTGCAACCGTGCTGCCCTTCATGATATCTAGACCTTCCTTACCAATTGCCAGCTCATTTCTTGAAAATTGATGCAACATATATTATCACTCCAAAAACAAACTCATTCAATTTCATATCACTTCTTATCTTTTTCCCGATTATGAATATATCATACTTTATTATAAAAACAAGTAATTCTATAAGAATTACCTTTTTTTCATGATTTCAATGTATTTCCGCTCATGGCTTGCGACTTTTATGGGAACCACACATAAAGGGGCTATTGCTGCCAAACGTGCATATCTCCGTTTGGGCGTGCATATCCACAACTAAACGTGCATAAAATTTTAAAGTTGGACTATAAAATGAAAAAGTCGTGCATATTTCTGAAAAGTTGTATCATATATTTTTGAACTTGTATCATATTCACAATTCAACGTGCATATCAGCTGATTTGCGTGCATAAAAACGATCTCATTTTACTTACATTTGTTAAAAAGGGGCTGTTTTATTAAAAAGGAGTGAGTTCTTCTTAAGAATTTGAGATTTTTTCGGAAAATAGCTATTTTTTTATCAAAATCGGTCTATTTTTCAAAAAATCATTCTAAATCAACAAGCAAACCGCACACAACCATTCCAATAATAAAAAAACTCCATGAAACCATGGAGTGAATGCTTATGTATAGGTGAAAAAGCCCCAATCGTGCCGTCACGTAATTGCTTCGTTTTGATCCTGCTCCCTGCAGGTGGGTGTTCTGTCCCAAGCTTATGTAGGTCCTCATTGAGCGAGGCGTGAACGCAACTTGAAAACTCCAAACTCCCAAAGTGAAAATGTTAGGTCAAAACATCTGCTAATGCAACAAACACATCAGGACTCTTTCTTATTGATTAAATATTATCATAAATCATGCTTTCAATCAAGAAAGGACTAGTGTCAATTACTTGTCTAATTTTACAGTTAAATCCAAATACAACTCTTTTAATTGAGCTTTGCTTACTTGTGATGGTGCCTCTGTGAGCAAGCAGCTCGCACTTGCTGTTTTCGGGAATGCAATCGTATCGCGAAGATTCGTGCTTCCAGCTAATAGCATGACTAATCTGTCTAACCCTAAAGCAATTCCGCCATGTGGTGGTGTTCCATAATCAAACGCATCAAGTAAAAATCCAAATTGCTCACGAGCTTCTTCTGGAGTAAACCCAAGGATTTCAAACATTTTTTCTTGAATCGGCCGTTCAAAAATTCGAAGCGAACCGCCGCCAAGCTCATAGCCATTTAAAACAATATCATATGCTTGAGCACGAACTTTACCTGGATCTGTATCTAATAACGCTAAATCCTCACGGAATGGCATTGTAAATGGATGATGAGCACTATAGTATCGACCATCCTCCTCTGAGTATTCAAGCAATGGCCAATCTGTCACCCATAAGAAATTGAATAGACTTTCATCGATAAGCTCTAATTCCTTACCAAGCTTCAAGCGTAACGCTCCTAAGCTATCTGCGACAACCTTTTTATTATCAGCAACAAACAATAGCAAGTCACCAACTTCAACATCAAGTGCTGCTTTAATTTGCTGTTGCTCCTCTTCAGATACAAACTTTGAAATTGGTCCTTTTAATCCATCCTGCTCCGCTTTAACCCATGCTAAGCCCTTTGCACCATAAATTGCTGCAAATTCTGTAAGGGCATCGATATCCTTACGAGAATAACGATCGGCTGCACCTTTTACATTTAATGCTTTAACTTGTCCTCCAGAGTTAATTGCACCAGAGAATACTTTAAAACCAGAATCCTTAAGGATTTCGGAAAGATCCGTTAATTCGAGACCAAATCTTGTATCTGGCTTGTCTGATCCGAAACGCCCCATTGCTTCATCGTAAGTCATCCGCGGTAAAGGAAGCTGAATTTCAATGCCTTTTACTTCACTCATGATTTTTGCCATCATCGTTTCGATAAGGGCAATGATATCATCCTGGCTTAAAAAGCTTGTCTCGATATCGACCTGAGTAAATTCAGGCTGACGATCCGCACGTAAATCCTCGTCACGGAAACAGCGAGCGATTTGATAATAACGTTCAACTCCACCGACCATAAGAAGCTGCTTAAATAGTTGCGGTGATTGAGGAAGCGCATAAAATTCACCTGGATGCACACGGCTTGGGACTAGATAGTCACGTGCGCCTTCTGGTGTACTTTTTGTCAAAATTGGTGTTTCTATATCAAGAAAACCTTCCGTATCTAAATAATCACGAATCGCTTTTGATACTTGATGGCGCATTTTGAATGTTTCAAACATCACTGGACGACGCATATCTAAATAGCGATATTTAAGGCGTAAATCCTCTGAAACCTCCGTTTTATCTTCAATTTGGAATGGAGGTGTTTTGGCCTCATTAATAATCGTAATTTCCTCAACATGAACCTCAATTTTACCTGTTTTAATGTTTTCATTGATTGTACCAGCATCTCTGGCAACAACTGTCCCTTTTATATCTAGGACATATTCTGAACGGACCTTTTCGGCAATAGCCAAAGCCTCACTTGATAAATCCGGATTAAAAACAATTTGAACAATTCCTGAACGGTCACGTAAATCGATGAAAATAACTCCACCTAAATCACGTCGTTTTCCAACCCAGCCTTTAAGCGTTACCTTTTCGTCAATTGCTGCTTCTGTTACTTCTCCACAAAAATAGGTTCTTCCAAACATGAAAATTTTTCCCCCTCTAATAAATAAAAGCGTAAGGCGGGCAGCCTTTTTTGATGACTGTACCGCTAGCTAATTAATTTTGACAATAGTCTTTTAATGTCTCGATAAATGACTCTAGTGCCACTTCGTTTTGCTCACCAGTAGCCATATTTTTGACATTAATTTTACCAACCTTAAGTTCATCATCACCTAAGACGGCAACAAATTTCGCTTGAAGACGATCAGCCGCTTTAAATTGTGGCTTAATTTTCCGATCTAAATAATCTCGTTCTGCGGATAATCCTGCTCGTCTTAGCTTATGCAGCAAGGAAACCGTGAAATCCTTTGCTTCATCGCCAAGTGATACTAAGTAGCAATCGATACTTTCTTGAAGTGGAAGCTCCACCTTCTCCGCATCAAGTGCTGCAAGAAAGCGTTCAATACTCATCGCAAAGCCAATTCCCGGTGTCTCAGGTCCACCAACCTCTTCAACAAGACCATTGTAGCGACCTCCCCCACAAAGAGTGGTAATCGCACCAAAGCCTTCAGCATTGCTCATGATTTCAAAAGCAGTATGATTGTAATAGTCCAAGCCACGAACTAAATTCGGATCGACCTCAAACTCCACATCAAGTGCAGTTAAATATTTTTTTACTTTTTCAAAATACTCGCGAGATTCATCGTTCAAGTAGTCAATGATCGATGGAGCTGATTTCATCAACTCATGATCACGATCCTTTTTACAATCGAGAATTCTCATTGGATTTTTCGATAAGCGGCTTTGGCAATCACCACAAAATTCACCGATTTTCGGCTCGAAATGCTGATATAACGCCTCACGATGAGCAGTCCGGCTCTCCTTGTCACCAAGACTATTGATCACAAGCTTTAATTTCGTTAACCCAAGCTCCTGATAGAGTGACATTGCTAGTGAGATAACTTCTGCATCAATCGCAGGGTCTGAGCTTCCGAGTGCTTCGATACCGAATTGAACAAATTGACGAAAACGTCCTGCTTGTGGCCGTTCATACCTGGAACATCGGTCCCATGTAGTATAGCTTAACTGGTTGGGTAGCATAACCAAACATTTTATTTTCCACAAACGATCGAACGGTTGATGCCGTTCCCTCTGGGCGAAGAGTAAGGCTTCTATCACCACGGTCAGTAAAGGTATACATTTCCTTTTGAACGATGTCCGTTGTGTCGCCAACACTGCGCTGGAATAATTCAGTATGCTCAAAAATTGGCGTGCGAATTTCACGGTATTGATACTTCTCGCAAAGTTCTCTTGCTTTCTTTTCAATTAACTGCCATTTCTCCACCTGTCCAGGGAGAATATCCTGCGTTCCTCTAGGAATTTGAATTGACATTTTGATTGATCCTCCTTAATGCATGCTGTATTGCCATTCCAGTTGGAATTTATTTTGTTGTTTACAATTTATGTAAAATAAATAAAAAACCCCCGTCCCTTGTTAAAAATAACAAAAGGGACGAGAGTTTGTATAATCCCGTGGTACCACCCTAGTTGAAGCAATAAATTACTTCCGCTCAAAACAGATAACGCCTGTTTACGTCCAGCTCCTACTAAGGATTCATGTTCCTTTTCAGAGTGAAACCTCCTGAGTGTTCCTTCATCAAGTCACATGCAGAAATGCTTTCAGCCAAGGCATTTCTTCTCTAATCACGTGGGTCTTCACTACTTTTCTCGATCATCGGTTCAGTTCTAATTTACTATGGATTTTATCTATATAATCATAATGAGCATTAAGTGGATTGTCAATAGTTTCATCAAGAACGTTCTAAATGCTTTTTAAGTTTTTTTACATCACCAAGTGAAAGACCAAATTCAGAAGCTAATTCAAACATCGAAGCCTGCTGTTCTCGCTGAATAAAATCATGAAAGTCTACCCCAAACAGTTGATTGTCTCCTTCAATGGCTGACATTCCTTTGCTGCTAAATCTCATTTTGCTCATCCTTCCACAGTATTTTACTATTAGTCTGTCCAGCAGTGGCAAAAATGTTTCATATTTTTCATAATCATTGAGCAAAAAGATGTGTATTCGTGAAAACAGTTCGATAAAATGGATGTATGTCTGAAAGGAGGGCACTGTTCTGAGAAAAAAATACATATTAGTTTGCTTATCATCATCGTCCTTCTCGTATCTGGATTACTGCCAGTCGGGAAGACTACGGCGAACAGCAGCAGTGTAATCATCAATGAAAATCAAACAAACATTCGCGAAGGCCCAGGTTTAAGCTACAAAAAAATAAGACAAGCAAGCAAAGGAGATCGTTTTCCTGTATTAAAAGAAAGCGGAGATTGGATCCAAATACAGCTTAATAACAATGAAAAAGGCTGGGTCGCAAATTGGCTTGTTACCTATGAACAAACACAAACCTCTTCCTCGAAGCTTGCTAAAGGCAAAACTATATCCATAACCGGCGATAATGTCCGAGTGCGCTCCGGTCCAGGAACGAAGTACAAGGTGCTAGATTCTGTCAATCTTGGCCAAACTGGTGAAGTTAAGGAACTCAATGGTGACTGGGTCAAAATTACATATAGCGGCAACACAGGCTGGGTTAGCAGCAATTTTGTTGAACTATCGCAGAAAGAAGAAAATAATCAATCCCAAAAGGAATCAACTAGCACGAAAACAGACAAAGCGACTGGAACCGTTACAGCAACTTCTCTTATTGTTCGTAAAAAAGGGGCACTTGACGGAGACATTATTGGTAAAGTGTATCAAGGGGACAAATTTGTCATCCTGGATGAGGTCAATAATTGGATGAAAATTGAATACAAATCCGGATCGTACGGCTGGGTCGCCTCATGGTATATGGAAAAGTCAGTAACAAAAACAAATGATTCGGTTTCCAAAACAGGAACCGTCAAAATATTATTTGATGGAACAAACATCAGAAAAAAACCAAGCGTTCAATCAGACGTTGTCAAACGAGCCAATGAAGGGGATACATTTAAAATCGTAAAGGTAACAAATGATTGGTATGAGATATCTTTAGAAAATGGAGATAGCGCTTATGTTGCAGGCTGGTTAGTTCAAGATCTGAACAGTTCGCAGCAAATTGAAAAATCAGGATCAGAGATACATTTAAAAAATAAAACGATTGTTGTTGATCCAGGGCATGGGGGTAAAGACCAAGGAACGGAAGGCTACAAAGGGACTCAAGAGAAAAATGTGACGATAAAAACAGCTTTGCTGTTAAGCAATAAGTTAAAAGCAGCTGGGGCTAATGTCATTTTAACCCGTTCAAATGATTCCTTTCTCTCTCTTTCTTCACGCGTCCGCCTTTCCCATTATCATTCAGCAGATGCGTTTATTAGTATTCATTATGATAGCATTAATGATACAAGCGTTCGTGGTACAACCAGCTTTTACAATCACCCGTTTCAAAAACCGCTGGCATCATCGTTGCATTCAGCAATTGTTCAGAGTACTGGTCTTAAAGACCGAGGCGTTCGATTTGGAGATTACCATGTTCTGCGCGAAAACAAGCGGAACGCTACCTTGCTAGAATTAGGCTATTTAAGTAACCCTACTGAAGAAAACCTCATCACCACGGATGCTTTTCAGGAGAAAGCTGCAACGGGGATTTATAAAGGGTTAGTGAAGTATTTTACAAATTAATTGGAAAAGCTCGTCCTTGGACGAGCTTTTTTACATACAAAAAACTCCCCTAATCTAATGGGGAGCACAGCACAATACAACTTAATTATTTACTTTCGACAATCAACGTAACCGGTCCATCATTAATGAGCTCAACGTCCATCATCGCTCCAAATACGCCAGTTTCTACTTTGATACCTTTGTCCCGCAATAACCCATTAAACGCATCGTAAATACCAATCGCATGCTCAGGTCTGGCCGCTTCAAGAAAATTCGGACGTCGCCCTTTTCGGCAATCGCCATACAAGGTAAATTGGGATACGGATAAAATCTGGCCACCTACATCTAGCAAAGATAAATTCATCTTGCCTGCTTCATCATCAAAAACACGCAAATTTGCGATTTTATCAGCTAAAAAGGCGGCATCTGCTTCCTCATCCTCATGGGTAACGCCGACAAGCAAGACAAATCCATGATCAATCTGACCAACAATCTCGCCAGCAACCGTAACTTTAGCTGCCTTACTGCGCTGAACTACTACTTTCATTTTTGCGAAAACTCCTTAATTCATAATCCTTCTGACTGCATAAACATCAGGGATTTGTTTAATTCGATCGACCACTTTCTGCAAATGAGCGACGTTGTGAATGGCAATCGTCATAATAATCGTTGCGGCCTTATTTCGATCTGATTTTCCAGAAACAGCTGAAATATTCGTTTTCGTTTCATTGACTGCTTGAAGCACTTCGTTTAACAGGCCACGACGATCGTAACCAGTAATTTCGATATCAACATTATATTCTTTACGAACATTTAGTCCCGTTTCCCACTCAACCGGGATGAGACGTTCCTTTGCATCCTCAGTATTGATGTTTGTACA
This sequence comes from Bacillus sp. T3, assembly GCF_033449965.1. Taxonomy (NCBI): domain Bacteria; kingdom Bacillati; phylum Bacillota; class Bacilli; order Caryophanales; family Bacillaceae; genus Bacillus; species Bacillus sp. T3. The sequence goes on along the minus strand of NZ_CP137761.1, from coordinate 1,286,238 downwards.
ATCTGCACGATGCACCGATACTCCTCTACCCTTTGTAATAAAACCAACGATTTCATCACCTGGAACCGGGTTGCAGCACCGTGATAACCTGGATTAACAGATTGTCAATTCCTGTTACCCGAACTCCAGATTCACGTTTCTTGCTAACCGGGAATCCTTTAAGCTCAGAAACAGCAGTCGAGACATCTGCAACCTGTTCCATATCACGTTTTCTACGCCATTTCTCAGTTAAGCGATTCGCTACCTGAAGGGCCGTTACACCATTGTAACCAACGGCAGCATACATATCTTCATCACTAGCAAAGTTAAATTTCTCAGCAACCCGTTTTAAATTATCGGTCGTCAGAATTTCTTTAACATCAAAATCCATATTTCGAATTTCTTTTTCAACAAGCTCTTTCCCTTTTTCAACATTTTCTTCCTTACGCTGCTTTTTGAAAAAGGCACGAATTTTATTTTTCGCCTGTGAGGTTTGAGCAAGCTTTAGCCAATCCTGACTTGGTCCGTAAGAATGCTTAGAAGTCAGAATCTCGATAATGTCACCAGTCTTTAACTTGTAATCCAACGTGACCATTTTCCCGTTAACTTTTGCACCTATCGTTTTATTTCCGATTTCTGAATGAATCCGATAGGAGAAATCAATTGGCACTGATCCGGATGGTAGTTCAATCACATCGCCTTTGGGCGTGAAGACAAACACCATATCTGAAAATAGGTCAACCTTTAGCGATTCCATAAACTCTTCAGCATCGACTGATTCATTCTGGAATTCAAGAATTTCTCTGAACCAGGTTAGTTTTTCTTCATAGGAGGTAATTTCTCCTGCTGCTTTGCCCTCTTTATAGGCCCAATGCGCTGCGATCCCGAATTCAGCAATTTCATGCATTTCCGATGTCCTTATTTGAACCTCAAGTGGCTCTCCCTTTGGACCAATAACCGTTGTGTGCAGTGATTGGTACATGTTCGGCTTTGGCATCGCAATATAATCTTTAAATCGACCAGGCATCGGCTTCCAGCACGTATGAATAATACCTAGCACTGCATAACAATCCTTAATGCTATTAACAATAATCCGAACCGCCAATAGATCATAGATTTCATTAAATTGTTTATTTTGCAAATGCATTTTTCGATAAATGCTATAAATATGCTTTGGTCTTCCTGATATCTCTGCCTTAATCGCCACTTCATTCATTCGTGCTCGAACCTCTGCAATCACTTCATCAAGGTATTGCTCACGCTCAGCCCGTTTTTTCTTCATCAAATTGACAATTCGATAATACTGCTGTGGATTAAGGTATCTTAATGCTGTATCTTCAAGCTCCCACTTAATTTTCGAAATCCCTAAGCGGTGGGCAAGCGGAGCAAATATTTCCATTGTTTCATTAGAAATACGACGCTGCTTCTCGTGCGGTAAATGCTTTAATGTCCGCATATTGTGAAGACGGTCCGCCAGCTTTATTAAAATAACCCGCATATCCTGGGCCATCGCCACAAACATTTTTCGGTGGTTTTCTGCCTGTTGTTCTTCATGTGATTTATATCTAATTTTCCCGAGCTTCGTCACTCCATCAACAAGCATTGCCACTTCATCGTTAAACTCCGCCTTTAAATCCGCTAAGGTAACGGCAGTGTCTTCAACGACATCATGAAGAAAACCTGCGGCAACCGTAGCTGGATCCATTTCCAAATCGGCCAGAATTCCGGCGACTTGGATGGGATGAATAATATACGGTTCCCCTGATTTTCGATATTGATCACGATGAGCATGTCTAGCATATTCATACGCCTTTTGGACTAGTTCTACATGCTCTTCATTTAAGTATGCTTTTGTACGGTCGATGACTTGTTCGGCGCTAAGTACTTGATCGTTCGCCATAGAATCACCTTTATTTTTCGCCTTATTTTTATATGACCAGTTTCATTTACAAAACTTATTAAATTATAATGATTGTTATCATTATCGAAAAAAAAACATAAGAAGTAAAGTGATTGGAACTTTTTTCTCAAAGTTCTGGTTTTTTAACTCAATGAATAAAATTAAGCTCTAAGATTTAATTATATTATAATGGCGGCTATCGTTCAAAACCTTTATTGAAATGTTCGAAAAAATATTAACATAAGAATTCTCAGGCATGAATTGTGTCCCATTTAACGTAACGATTCAAAAAGAGCACCCTAATTCGAGTGCTCCTACAATTTAAAATTCCATTAAAGTTAAAATATCATAGTTATCCAGTTTGCTGCGACCTTCTAAATAAGAAAGCTCGATTAAGAAAGCAATACCAGCTACAACTCCACCAAGCTGCTCCACTAAACGGATGGTAGCATCAATCGTTCCACCTGGTAGCTAATAGATCATCTGTAATAAGGACTCTTTGTCCAGGTTTAATAGCATCCTTATGGATGGTTAAAACGTCTTTTCCATACTCCAGTCCATACTCAGCTTTAACGGTTTCCCTTGGAAGCTTCCCTTCCTTCCTTACAGGTGCAAAGCCCACTCCTAAAGAATAAGCTACAGGACAGCCAATAATAAAACCACGTGCTTCAGGTCCAACCACTAGGTCAATCGCTTTCTCACGTGCATAAGCAACGATTTGATCGGTTGCGTATTTATATGCCTCACCATTATCCATTAAAGTAGTGATATCCTTGAATTGAATTCCTGGCTTTGGCCAATCAGGAACCGTTGTTATATACTGTTTCAAATCCATTCTTTTACTTCCTCCTCATGATTAACAAACCCTTGAATCATTTGATCAAACCAATTTTTTAACTGCTGATAAGATGAATACAGCAAATCATTTTCAAGGGAGGTTTGCGCTAACTTCATCTGATACGTCGTTGATTCTGTTAAGTCTCGTTTCGGTGCACTAGGCACTAGTGTAATGAGTCCATTGTTTATTTTAACAAAGTCCAATTCAAAAAACACCTGTGACATAAATTCAATTGTTTCATTTGTCCAGCCACGTTGTTTTGCTAATAGATGACCATGCTGTTTCATATTGAATGGTCCTTTTTTAGCAAGGAAAGCATAAAACCATTTAAAGTGTTCTCGAGTTGGAATGGTACTAAAGAAATCACTATCTTTTTTATAAAATTGCACGTAGATTCTAGCTGGCTGCTTACCTTGGAGCAAATGCTGCACCATTTCTTTTGTTGGCGGCAAATCTACTAATACAATGTGCTGCTGATCGATGTTAACATTTTTTGCATAATCAATCGATTCAATCCACAAAACATCCTGATTTTGATAATCCGGTATGATCGCTTTATTTTTCTCATTAAAAACTACCCATTTTCGTTGCTGAATTGGAAGTGAATCTAAAAATTGATTCTGACGTTTTTGTCCTCGGTAATCAAACAGCTGCCAGGAGCGGATTGCTAAATCAGAAAGAAAGATTTGCGGCTTACGAATATTATTCCATTCATTTATCGCCAACTCTCCTATTACTGAGAGCTTAGCATTCGGAGAAATGTGGTCATATAGATGACCTAAGCCAAATCCAACACCATCAAGCTTAGCTGTTGATTCTTCGAGCGTTACCTTTAAATGATTTTGCTCTGAGCCTATTTTTCGAATCGTCGATAGAGCTACCTCATTGATTAACACCTTTGGCTTTGGATTATCCACCCCATAAGGAGAGAGCATCTGCATTTCTTCGATCGAAGACAAATCGATATCCCTTAAGGCGACAGCACTATCAATTTTAACAATTGGAATAAAATCTTCCTCTGTCAATTGCTCTTTTGCTAAATCATTCAGCCGTCCTCTTAACTCTGCAACATCATCGATCTTCAAGGTCATCCCTGCAGCCATTGGATGGCCACCGAAATGAGGAAGAATTTCGCGACAGGTTGAGAGATTTTGAAACAAGTCAAAACCGGCAATGCTTCGAGCAGAGCCCTTCGCTAAGCCTTTTTCTCTATCAAAACTAAGGACAATCGTCGGCCGATAAAAGCGATCGACTAACTTTGAAGCAACAATCCCAATAACGCCAGCGTTCCATCCTTCTTTTCCAATGACCAATACTGAGTTCTCAGAGATTGGAAAGTTATCCTCGACCTCTTTAATAGCTTCTTCCGTAATGGAATTAACAAGTGCCTGCCTTTGTTTATTTAGCTGGTCCATTTCTTCAGCAATACTATTTGCTTCTTCTGGATCTTCAGTTAAAAGCAAATCGACAGCTATATCAGCACTTTCTAAGCGTCCGGCCGCATTAATACGCGGACCTAATACAAAGCCTACTGTCTCTTCATTAATACTATTAGAATTAACTCCGGCAAGCTTTAATAACGCCTGCAAGCCAACATTTGTTGTTGATTTCATTTTACGTATGCCGAGTTTGGTTATTAACCGATTCTCCCCTGTTAGGGAAACAAGATCAGCAATCGTGCCGATTATGACAATATCTAGTAAATGCTCTGGTAAAGAACCATAGAGTGCATGGGCTAATTTAAATGCTACACCAACACCCGCTAATTCACGGAAAGGATAAATACTATCCTCTAATTTCGGATGAATGATCGCCAATGCCTCTGGCAAGACTGGGCCTGGCTCATGATGATCGGTAATAATTAAATCAATGCCTAATTCTTTTGCTACCTGGGCTTCGTGTAAGGCAGAAATACCAGTATCTACCGTAATAATTAATGAAACACCACATTCTGATGCATAGCGAAAAGCCGGCTCATTTGGACCATAACCTTCTGTAAAGCGGTTTGGAATGTAGTACTGTACGTTGGCACCTAGGTCCTGGAGCGTTTTCATCATGACGGTAGTACTACTTACGCCATCTGCGTCGTAATCTCCAAAGATGAAAATCTGTTCACCCTGCTCAATCGCCTGCTTAATCCTGGTGACAGCCTTATCCATATCTTTCAGTAAATAGGGGTCATGAAAGGATTGATCGTTCGTGTGTAAGAAGCTTTTTGCATCCTCGACCGTTTCTATGCCGCGATTGATGAGTAATGATGCAACAAGCGGAGAAATAGCAAGCTCTTGCTGAAGCTGTTGAATTTTCTCTTCATTTGACTGACGAACTATCCATCTTGATTTTGATCGTAACATTCGTTTTCACCCCTCAACCTTCTCATTATACAAGAGCAGGTCAGACCTTTCAATACGAGAACCATTTACCGTTTTTTCAGAAAAAAGCATAAAAAAGACAACCCGTACCAACATGTGGCTTGGGTTGTCAATAGTTGTTTATACCTGTGGCTGATCTGAATTTTTACGTTTTTCTTTAACTGTGCGGATAACACCCTTTTTCTTCAATTCTTTGCTTTTCCAAACGACCCATAACTGAGCGGCAATAAAGATTGAAGAGTACATACCCGCAATTAACCCGATTAACAATGCCATTGAGAAATTGCTAATGGATTCACTTCCAAAGATTAATAATGCAACTACGGTGATAATAACCGTTAATACTGTATTAACCGAACGAAGAAGTGTTTGTCTAAGACTTGTGTTGACTACATCAACGATATCCTCGTATGTTTTTAACCGCTTTTTCTTTTGCATATTTTCACGCATGCGATCAAAAGTAACAATCGTATCGTTAATGGAATATCCGATTATTGTCAGGATAGCAGCAATGAACGTTAAATCGACTTCTAGTCGTGTAACACTGAATACAGTAACAATGAGAAATGCATCATGCAACAACGATACAATCGCCGCAATTGCCATATACATTTCAAATCGGATTGTTACATAAATAATAATACCGATTGAAGCAATAATAACCGAAATAATCGCATTTTTTGCCAATTCTTTGCCTACAGTTGGTGAGACTGTACCAACGTTAGGCTCGGCTCCAAACTTCTGTTTAAAATGTGATTTTAGAGTGGATATCTCATCCTTGGACAATACCCCTTTTAAACGGACGACTCCAACATCCTTATCAGTTCCTGATAAGACAATATCCTCCGCCTTTAAATCCAATGCCTTTAGTTCTTTATCGATTTCAGCAGTTGAAATTGTATCTTTTGATGCAATTTCAATTCTTGTCCCGCTCGAGAAATCAATCGCAAGATTTAAACGGAATACAATTAAAAAGATAATCCCTAAAACCGTTAATGCACCTGAAAACACAAAAAACTTGTTCCGGCTTTTAACAAAATCAAATCGATCAAATTTGGTTGGTAAATCGATTGTATCTACATTGTCCTTAATATCATGAATCTCACTTTTGTTAACCGCGAACCAGCCAAGCTTTTTATTAAACATTTTACTGTGGACAAGGAGGGCCATAAACAATCTTGTCCCGTAAACAGCTGTAATAAAACTGCACAGAATACTCACGATGAGCATTGTTGCAAAGCCTTTAACAGAACTTGTACCGTAGAAGAACAATACACCCGCTGCGATAATGGTGGTAATGTTAGCATCAAAAATCGCGGCTAATGAATTATGATTCCCAGCTTGAAAGGCAGATTTTAATGATTTTCCAACCTTTAATTCCTCTTTAATCCGTTCATAGGTAATAATATTGGCATCAACTGCCATCCCGACTCCGAGTATCAATGCCGCAATCCCCTGGAAGTGTTAATACTCCGTTCATTGCATCAAACACTAACAAAATTAGATAAATATAAATTGATAGGGTGATACAAGCAACCACCCCTGGTAAGCGATAATAGAACAGCATAAACAAGAAGATAATCGCAACGCCTACGATGCCGGCGAATACGGTTTCGTTTAAGGCTTGTTCACCAAATTTAGCGCCCACTGATGTTGAATAAATTTCATTCAGCTTTACAGGCAATGCCCCTGCATCTAATAAAGCGGATAACGTTTTTGCTTCCTCTAGTGTAAAATCGCCAACAATGGAAACCTGTTTTTGATTAAAAATTTGACTTACTCTTGGTGCTGAAAGGTATTTAGGATTTTCCTTTGCCGCTTCCAATTTAAAGGAATCTTTTCCCTCTTCAAAATCCAACCAAATAACTAATAAATTATTAGGTGAACCCATGTTAACAATTTGTTTTGTTACATCTTTAAATTTATCAGCACTTTTAAGGGTTAGCGAAACGCTTGGTTTTCCATTTTCGTCAAATGTTTGCTTTGCTCCACCCTGGGCTAAATCTGACCCATCCATCATTAACTTGTCATTTACATCACGGAATGACAAATTGGCCTCGGTTGAAAGAATCTCACGAGCTTTATCCTGATCCTCAACCCCCGCTAACTGAATCCGAATTCGGCTCTTTTCCTTCAATTTGAATATTTGGCTCACTGACACCTAGTACATTGATCCGCTTATCTAAAGCTTCCGCAGTACTCGCAAGCACATCCTTATCAATTTTTTGGCCCTTTTGAGCAGGTTTTACTTCGTATAAAACCTCAAAGCCACCTTGTAGGTCAAGGCCCAATTTTATTCGGTCGAGAATACCCTTTGTTGTTGTGCCCATTAATCCCCCGATAAACACGATGAGGAGAATGAAAGCAACGATGCGACTCCGTTTTACCATTATGTATAAATCCTCCTTAAATAGAACAGCCCAACCAACTATTATTCAAAAAAATAAAGAAATAAAGTCAATATTGTCATTATGAAACTTTTTATTTATGAAGTCAATTTCCCTTTGCAAAAGTCAATAAAAGTTAATAATCATGTTAATTTTATTTAAGCAATGCTTTGCGATCTTCTTCATTATCTAATGAAAATTCTGGTGTTTTAAAGGCTTCAACCGTTGCATAGCTCATATACTGACCAACCTGCACCCCTAAAATATCTTGGACAACTTCATAAAGATGGACATCTTCCTTTGCCTTTCGCCATTTCTTTGCCATTAAGAAATTCCAAATTTCCTGCTCTGACACTGTTTGATAGCCAAGAATATTAAATTCCACTACCTTACTTTTTAATGCTGGGTGAACCAATTCACGAAAACGCTCATACTCATGGCCATTAACCATCCTACCCGCCTCCAAGCTTAGGTCTATTTTATCCTCACTCAAAACAACTTGTCATGCTTTGTCCACTTTCTTGCATATAGTTAATTGTAAATGATATCAGTAAGTTTGAGAAGGCAGGGAGCCGGAGATGTCCAAGTTTTTGAGGGGAACTTTTATTCTTTTAATATCAACCTTCGTAACCAAGGTACTAGGGTTCATCAATCGGATTGTGATTGCCCGATTTATTGGCGAAGAAGGTGTCGGTCTTTACATGATGGCTATTCCGACCTTTACGTTAGTTATTACAATTACCCAATTGGGACTGCCTGTTGCCATTTCAAAAAATGTATCAGAAGCAGAAGCAATGGGCGACCATAAAAAAATTAAAAAGATTTTAATTGTGTCATTATCGATTACGCTTTTGTTATCGATTATCTTTACTCCTGCCCTTTTATTGTTAACACCGTTCCTAGCAGAAAATTTATTCACGGACCGTCGGACCCTTTATCCACTGTTAGCTATTGCACCAATTGTCCCAATTATCGCCGTATCGTCTGTGTTGCGCGGTTATTTCCAAGGGAAACAAAACATGAAACCTACGGCAATTGCTCTGGTACTCGAACAACTTGTCCGCATTGCCTTAATTGCTGCCCTAACAAAAGCGTTTTTGCCTTATGGAATTGAGTATGCTGCCGCAGGAGCAATGTTTGCATCCGTTATAGGCGAATTAGCATCCCTGATTTATTTACTCACTTCATTTAAATTAAAGAAACGCTTTAAGTTGCGTACAAATTTTTTCAAGTTTGTTCATTCGGGAAAACAAACCTTCAACGAGCTAATGAGTGTAGCCTTACCAACAACAGGAAGCAGGATGATCGGCTCTATCGCCTGGTTTTTTGAACCAATCGTGGTCGCGCACAGTCTGGCTTTGGCAGGTATCGCAACCATTGAAGCAACAAAACAATATGGTGCACTTACTGGGTTCGCAATGCCTGTTCTGATGCTTCCATCGTTTATCACCTTATCGTTATCCACTTCTTTAGTCCCAGCAATCAGTGAAGCAAACTCACGCAATGATAAAAAATTAATCGAACATCGGCTCCAACAAGCGCTGAGGCTAACTTTTTTGACAGGTGGCATCTCGGTTGTTCTCCTGTTCGTTTTGGCACAACCACTTATGAAAGTGATGTACGGTTCAACTAGCGGTGCGCAATTTATTAAAATAATGGCTCCCTTCTTTTTATTTTATTACTACCAAGGGCCACTTCAAGCCGTTTTGCAGGCTCTAAATCTTGCACGGGCGGCGATGATTAATAGTCTAATTGGGGCGATTATGAAAACAGCTGTTATTTTTGTCTTAGCGAGCCAGCCTAGCTTTGGAATTAATGGTGCAGCATTAGGAATCATTACAGGAATAGTCCTTGTCACCTTCCTCCATTTTGCCACTGTATTAAAGACAATCTCTTTTTCATTTTATGTACGAGAATACTTAAAAACCTTTATTGTGATTGGTCTTACTGCATGGTGCGGAAACTGGCTCATCGATCATTTCAACCTCGATTCACCGCTCGCGCTAAAGGTGATCATCGCTTCCATGGAGATGACATTGCTCTATGTGATTCTATTGTTCGTTTTTAGGTTAGTTTACAAAGAAGATATCGGAAGGATTCCATTGGTTGGAAAAACACTAGCGAGGTGGATTTTCCGCTAAAGCGGTTTTTGGTTGTTAAAAAATCCGGATGAAAAATATGACAAAAGTAGAACGCCCTATTTTTCATCCTTTTTATCGATAAAGAATTCGCCATCTTGATAACTGCAAAAGGAAATTTCTTTCGGATTGTTGTAGCCTTTTTGCCTCAACTGCTGTCTTAACCAGAAATTCGTTTGGTTTATTTTTTGAAGATTTTCTTCAATGATTTCACCATCCATAATAAGAGGGAGCGTAAATCCACCCATTCGTTCATTGTTTCCGCGCTTTTCTAATACAGACAGCTTTCCTGACGACTCTAATATCGCAAATTCAACATCTGCGATATTTCGAATATTTTGTTCTCTTAATTGTAGCAGGAGATCGTCATAATTATAGCGTTGTTTTTTCATCGCATGCTCGTCTATTTGACCATTATTAATAATGATCGATGGCTTACCATCAACAAGATCACGAAACTTTTTACTTTTTAATGATAAAATAGCAAATCCGATTTGGATAAGCATTAACAGAATCATCGGAACGACTGATCGAAACATAGAATCATCTGTCTTATCGATCGATAAGGCAGCCAATTCAGCAATCATCATAAAGACAACTAAATCTAATAAACTCAATTCACCAATTTCCCGCTTTCCCATTAACCTGAACAACAGCAAAATGAGCAAATATAAAACGATTGTTCGAAATATGATAATCAAATATTCTTCCAATTTCGTCCCCTCCTTGAAAAATTGGACCATCCTAGTTTATCCCATCGTTGAAATTTCATGTCTTAAATTCGAATTCAATCCAATTAATTTCCTCTTACAAAAAACTTTACATTCTAATCCGAAACATATGCGAATATGCTTGTACTAACCAATACTGTAATCCAATGGAGCAGTAATAATCCTATTGGTAAAAAGAAGGGGGAGGATGATTATCGCATCCAAACAATTTGGCTTAGCTGTTTTACACGGCTTAATTGCTATCTTTTTATTAGAAATTGTTAGTAGCCTGATTTTTTCCTTAATTCTAAAACTATCGTCTGTTCAGGAATCTGGTTTGCAGGTTATTATTACAGCAGCATCTTTTATATCACTGTTTGCCGGAGGCTTTATTTCTGGGGGAAAGGAAAAGAAAAGGGCTGGATGCTCGGGGTAGCAACAGGAATCCTTTATTCCTTTGTCATCCTTTTGTTCCAATATCTTGGCTATGACAGACTGTTTGATCAACAACAAATCATTTACCATACTTGTTTTATCCTGATTGCGATGATGGGTGGTATTTTAGGCGTCAATTTATCCTCCAAAACAAGGACTGCATAATTTGGGATGGCATGAAAAAAGGAAGCGAGCGTTATGCTAGCTTCCTTTTAATTAACTGCTTTGAGTAACTTCGCGAACGGCATTGCGGTCGAATGTAAGACGGCTGCCATCTCCACATTTGATCACAACAGTTGCTTCGTCAATAGAATCAACGAAACCATGTAAGCCACCAATTGTGACAACTTTGTCCCCTTTTTTCAAATCATTTTGCATTTGTTGTACAGCTTTTTGACGCTTCTGCTGAGGACGAATCAATAAAAAGTAAAACAAAGCAAACATTAGCACTAAAGGACCAACTGTTCCTAATAAACCTTCCATATTTTCAACTCCTTTCAAGAAATAGCAGATTAGAAGTTCTTTGCATTAGGCTTGTTGAAGCCGTATTTTTCAAAAAACTCATCTCTAAAGTCACCTAAACGATCTTCACGAATCGCTTGTCTGACTTGTTCCATTAATTTTAACAGAAAATATAGGTTATGGTAAGATGTTAAGCGTATTCCGAATGTTTCGTCACATCGTACCAAGTGACGAATATAAGCACGACTGTAATTTTTACAAGTGTAGCAATCACAGTTCGGATCTAACGGCCCAAAGTCTTTTGCATATTTAGCGTTTTTCACGACCAAGCGGCCCTCGCTTGTCATTAAGGTGCCATTCCGAGCGATTCGGGTTGGCAAGACGCAATCAAACATATCGATTCCGCGAATCGCCCCATCAATTAGTGAATCCGGAGAGCCTACACCCATTAAATATCTTGGTTTATTTGTTGGCAATAATGGAGAGGTGAACTCAAGTACACGATTCATAATATCCTTTGGTTCCCCTACTGATAACCCGCCAATCGCATAGCCAGGGAAATCTAATGAAACTAAGTCCTTCGCACTTTGCTTGCGAAGCTCCTCGTACTCACCACCCTGAACGATTCCAAATAATCCTTGATCCTGTGGACGTTGATGAGCATTTAAGCAGCGCTCTGCCCATCTCGATGTTCGTTCCACTGATTTTTTCATGTACTCAAAACTCGCTGGGAATGGCGGACACTCATCGAAGGCCATCATAATATCAGAACCAAGGTCATTTTGAATTTCCATCGCCTTTTCAGGAGATAAAAACAATTTATCACCGTTCAGATGGTTTCGGAAGTGGACGCCTTCCTCTTCGATCTTTCGGAAATCGCTTAGGCTAAAGACCTGGAACCCGCAGGAATCGGTTAAAATCGCGCGGTCCCAATTCATAAATTTATGAAGTCCGCCCGCTTCTTTTACAATTTCATTGCCCGGACGTAGCCATAAATGATACGTATTGCTTAAAATAATACCCGCACCCATGTTCTTTAATTCTTCAGGTGACATTGTTTTAACAGTGGCTAATGTACCAACTGGCATAAAAACAGGGGTTTCAAACGAGCCGTGTGGAGTATGGACCCGTCCAAGCCTCGCACCTGTTTGTTTACACGTTTTAATTAACTCATATCGAATTGCAGACAATCTCTTGTCCTCCTTTTTTGATGAAAGCCGTGTTAAAGTTGTCTGTTGATTTCCGTTCCATGTGCTCGCTTTCCGCAGGGCGGTCTGGGAGCCTCCTCGACGCTTTGCGTGTGCGGGGTCTCCCATGTCCACTACTCCTGCAGGAGTCTCGCACATTCCACTCCAATCAACAGGCGCGTTAAATCAGCGCACTAGTCTTAACACAGCTATGATTAAAAGCTTTTTAAATTATTAACATAGCGTCGCCGAAGCTGAAGAAACGGTACTTTTCGGCAACTGCTGTTTTGTATGCATGGAGTATATTTTCGCGACCGGCCAAAGCGCTAATTAGCATAATTAACGTGGATTTTGGCAGGTGAAAATTTGTTATCATACCGTCAATGGCTTTAAATTCATAGCCAGGGTAAATAAAGATGCTCGTCCAGCCACTTGCCTCAGTAAAGCTTCCATTATTTGCGCTAGCGATTGTTTCTAGCGTTCTCGTGGAGGTTGTCCCGACTGACACAATTCTGCCCCCAGATGCACGCACTTCATTCAAAAGATGAGCTGTTTCTTCAGACATTTGATAAAATTCCGCGTGCATTTCATGCTCGTTAATATCCTCCACACTAACTGGTCTAAATGTTCCAAGTCCGACATGAAGGGTAATAAACGCAATCTGTACGCCCTTTTCTCTCAGCTCAGCAAGTAATTCTTCCGTAAAATGTAAACCTGCAGTTGGAGCTGCTGCAGAGCCTCTTTCTTTCGCATAAACCGTTTGATAGCGCTCACGGTCCTCTAATTGCTCTTTTATATAAGGTGGAAGCGGCATTTCCCCTAGTGATTCAAGAACCTCATAAAAAATTCCTTCATATTCAAACTCTAGCGTCCTGCCACCGTGGTCCGCTGTCCCTACACAGACTGCAGAAAGTCGACCATCACCAAAACGAATTTTCGTTCCTTCCTTAATTCGCTTGGCAGGCTTAACAAGCGTCTCCCATGTATCCCCAGTCTCCTGCTTTAACAACAACACTTCAACATTTGCACCTGTATCCTCTTTTGTGCCAAATAGTCGAGCAGGCAGCACTCTTGTATCATTTAACACAAGGCAATCTCCGGGTTTAAAGTATTCAACAATATTTTTAAAAATTTCATGCTTTACCGCTCCCGTTTTCTTATCCAAAACCATGAGTCGGCTATCGGTTCGATTAACAAGTGGAACCTGTGCAATTAATTCTTCTGGCAAATCAAAATCAAACAAATCTACTTTCATACTTTCACCTTTACCTCTAATAAACTTTTCAAAATCAAGCCTTCCTTAAAGCTAACATGTTTAACGAAAGCGCCCAATTACGTAAAATATAACCGATAACACGATACTGACTAAAATCGATGTTACAACAGGGAAATAAAATGTAGTGTTCCCTTTTTTTATTACAATGTCTCCCGGCAGTTTACCTAAATGAATAAAATTCATAATAAAGCCAATGACAAATATAATGACACCAAGCATCATGACGGTTTTGGCGATTCCATTCATTTTTTATCCGGCACCTCCATGTGAAAATGACGATAAACCAAATCCGTTACAATTCTTCCACGTGGGGTCCGTTGTAAAAATCCAATCTGCAATAAATAAGGCTCATAAACATCCTCAATGGTGGTTGATTCCTCACCGATTGAAGCGGCAATCGTGTCTAGTCCGACTGGACCACCACGGAATCTTTCAATAATCCCTACAAGTAATTTATGGTCAATATGATCAAGACCTAAACGGTCAACCTGCAAACGCTCAAGAGCTTCATTTGCGAGTGCAACGTCTATTTCTCCATTTCCACTAACCTGGGCAAAATCTCTAACCCTCCGCAGCAAGCGATTAGCAATACGCGGGGTTCCCCGTGATCTACGCCCAATCTCCTCAGCAGCAATTGGTTCGATATTCGTTTCTAAAATTTCAGACGTCCTGGTAACGATATCCGTCAGCTGTTCAACCGAATAGTACTCTAATCGACCAAGCACTCCAAAACGATCACGCAAAGGGGCAGATATTGATCCAGCCCTAGTCGTAGCCCCCACTAATGTAAAGGGTGGCAAATCCAAACGCACCGACCTCGCACTCGGTCCTTTCCCTATCACGATGTCGAGACAAAAATCCTCCATTGCTGGATACAATACCTCTTCAATGGAGCGTTGCAGTCGATGGATTTCATCAATAAACAGCACATCGCCAGGCTCTAACGCTGTTAAAATAGCAGCCAAATCACCAGGGCGTTCGATTGCTGGCCCAGATGTCGTTCGAATATTAACACCCATTTCATTTGCAATAATCGTCGCTAATGTCGTTTTCCCAAGTCCAGGAGGGCCATACAATAACACATGGTCAAGAGTCTCTTGGCGTAGCTTTGCTGCTTTAATAAAAATATCTAGATTCGCTTTTATTTTATCCTGCCCAATGTATTGAGTTAAAGTTTGTGGCCGTAGGCTTTGCTCATATGAATCATCCTGCATATCTGCTTGTGCAGAAATAAGTCTGTCTTCCATTGAGTATTCTCACCCTCTGTGTCATTCTCTATTTTAATAGTTTTTGTAAAGCTTTCTTTATGTATTGATCAGTTGACAGTTTTTCTTTCTGTAGGGCAGGAGCGATTTTTCTTACTTCCTTTTCAGAATAGCCTAACGCTTTAAGGGCCAATTCTGCTTCCTCCCACTCAGAAACAGATGGAGACTGAAAACGCTCTTCTTCCTCTGTAAATAGGTTTGGAAAGAAGTCTGGAACAACCGCTTGTAATTTCCCCTTTAAATCAAGAATCATTTGCCGTGCTGTTTTCTTCCCTACACCAGGAAACTTGATCAGAAACGCTTCATCTTCATTTTCAATCGCATAAATCACCTGCACTGGGTTTCCAGAAGCCAGAATTGCCAAAGCACCCTTTGGACCAATCCCCGATACATTTAGTAGCTTCGTAAAGAGAATTTTTTCTTCCTTCGTTTGGAAGCCATAAAGAGCCATCAAATCTTCTCGAACATAGTGAAAGGTATAGATTCTGACTTCTTCTCCCAATTGCTTCGAAAAAACAAATGGATTAGACGTAATAATTTGATAACCGATTCCGTGGTTCTCGACCACAATGTATTCAGGTCCAACAAACTCGATTTTTCCTTTAATATATTCAAACAATTGCTTTCTCTCCTCAAAATTTCACTGTTAACCATTGTATCATATCATTTTTCGAATCATGAACAAAAATCTTAACATTAGAAAACAATCAGTTAAAATAACAATGACAAAGGCTGAACTCTGATTAGTCCAGCCTCCTTTTCCTACTCATATTTAGAATACGGTTTAAAGGTTTCCAATACTTCCTGATAGCGATCCTTCGAGCGGATTGGTATTCCTTTTAATAACTGCTGACGCTTTCTACTTTCAAGCTTACCTACATCTATTTGAAAAAACGAATGAATGACCTTCGAGTGTTTTGGTTTCCCGTTAAAAATCGTCAATGTCCCTTCTTCTGTAATGCCAAAATAACCGTTAGCCTTTAACAGCGGGGAAATATCGTCAACCTTGCAACGAAAAACAAAGGTTTGATCCTTACTGCTAATAAGTTCCCATTGTTTATACTTTTCTTGTATTTCCAGCATCGATCTAGAAGTGTCCGTTATGACCTCTTCACTTACATCGCCATCAAGGTACTCTATTTGTAAAACAATCGTTACCTTGTGCTCAGCTTCGTGAGCTTGTGTCACATGTCTTGATTCTTCTTTTTCTTGGGCAAATCCGCTCCCATTATGAATAAATAGTAATGGTAAACTCGCTGCCATCGCAAATAACACGGACATCCTGGCATTCATAAAACGACCACCTCTTTTAAAAATGGCTCTGTTTGGCTGTTGATTTCGCTCCAATCACCAGATTGCTCAAAACATAGCCTTAATTATAAAAATCATTAAACCAACAATTCAATACGTAAATAGGTTAGCCAATTTTAGATTAATTATCCATTTTCCAAAAAAAGTAATTTATTCTTACTAAAAAGAAAGCAGAACACGGATAAGTGTTCTGCCCTTTTTTATCGATTACGGTAATTATTGGATTGGATGATATTTCTTAAATCTTGATTATCTTCATCACGAAATGCCCCATTATTATTCATATTGCGCACTCTTGTAAAGCTTCCTTGGTCAGTTACGATTGTGACTTTTTTCCCTTTTGTATACGTTTTTACCGCCTGCTGAATTCTTTGCTTCGTTTTCAGTTCATCACGATCGTCATCTAAATCAACCGCGATCACAACATTGTTGTTATGAACAATTGATTGAACTTCTTTAACGTTGGCTACTGATAGCACAGTTTTATTAAGCTTTGTTGATAAATTGACATCATTGACCGTTGGACTTGTGTTCTGAATCCTTGTTTGATTTCCATCCTTTACCCGATTATTCTGGGTACTAACTTGATCCAGATTTCTTGTACGATCATTCGTTCCTTGGATTCTAGTCTGGTTTCGCTTTGTTCCCATAACACCAGCTTGGTTCCCGTCTAATTGGCCATGATAATTGGCATCACTTCGACTAAAGCGATTATCCCGTTCAAAAAAATTACGGTCATTTTCTGCTAATGGTAGAGTTGGGTTGCCTGGATTCCCATTTTCGTCCTTCACATCGAGGATTTGCCGTCTATCATTTGTCCCCTCAGTACCCAGCGTATGGTCCATCATCTCTGTTATCGGACCATCATTATCATCTAAAATTTGTACATTGCCACCGTTATGATGATTTTCATTGGAATAGTAGCCAAATGGCTGAGCTCTTTCCGTATTGCGATCCTGTACGGCAGACTCATCATTCCCACAGCCTGCTAGCCCTATTGACATTAAGCTAATTATTGGAAAAAGGAAATGTTTTTTGTTCAAACGAAAAACCCCTCGGCTAACATTTGAGCATGTTGTTGCTCCATGTTAGCTTGTGTGCGAGGGGGTGTTTTCATTCTGTTAATAAGTTGAAACTTCCATCAGTGGGAAGGTTTATAATCCCACGGATGGTTAGTTGAACCAATCGGGCATTTACGGGCAGTTAATCTCCCACTTACTTTACTTGAAAGATTATAACGGCATCTTGCTGTCCGTTAATGTGGATATTGGCCAATTAGAATTTAGGTGGTGCCGCTGCCAAACTGCGCTTATGCTCAGAAATACGATGAAGTCGATCAATGATTTGCTGATCTTTTTCAGGGATTTGCTCACCCTTTAAATAACGATCAATCATATCATAGGTCGTGCCCATTTCGTTTTCGTCTGTTTGACCTTCCCAAAGTCCTGCGCTTGGAGCTTTTGTAATAACTTCTTCTGGAACACCTAATGCTCTCGCCAATTCGCGCACTTCACCTTTTGTAAAATGAACGAGCGGAACTAAGTCAACACCACCGTCACCATATTTAGTGAAATAACCAGTGTGCCATTCTGCAGCATTATCAGTTCCCGCCACTAAATAACCAAAGTTATTTGCAACAGCATAAAGAGTTGTCATCCGCAAACGTGCACGCGTGTTGGCATCTCCCAGCTTTGATTTTTCTTCATTCCAATCATTAGATTGCTTTAACTGCTCTTCAATGGTAGAAAATAATACCTTATGTGTTTCTGATAATTCAACAGTTACATGTTTAATTCCACAGCTCTCGATGACCTTTCGCGCATCTTCAGCGTCCTTAGGATTGCTTTTAAGCGGCATGATAACCCCGAGAGAGTCGTTGGGGAACGCACGCTTAATTAAATGGGTCACAACGGCTGAATCAATCCCACCGCTGACACCGACGATTAAGCCGTTCATTCCCGCTTCCTTTACCTTTTGCTGTAACCATTGAACTAGCTTTTCAATCACATGCTCCATCGTAATTCTTCCTTTCGAGTACAATATTTCCTTGTTATTTTACCATATTTTTTAGTTCAGATATGAATTGTTGTCGTAAATCGAACTGTCGTGTCGTTAATTCTACCACAGGAAGTAACTTTTTCGGCATTAAATACGTCCCCTCTTTAATAATTCGATTCCACTCCCGAAAAATATCACTTGGGTACATTAAGGCAAATAAAAATGCCCGATTTTGCAAATATGGTTGTAAAACTGGGAATTGTGAAAGCATAGCCCATGACCAGTTCATAGAAGGTAGAATCCTGTTCGCATACTGCAGAAGGTCTGCACTCCTATCACCAATTGAGATAAGATCATAATCAATTAAATATAACTTTCCCGTTTTTGCCCTTAAATAATTATGATGAGCTACATCTCCATGGAGAATAACAGGGTCAAAAGTATCACTAAATTTATATTTCTCTGTCTCCATCCCTATTAAAGAAATTTTTCCCCAATCATCTATCTCATTTATTATTTCTTTTGATACATAATGCTGAACGATCTGTTGATTTTTTTTAAATTGAATAAAGCGTTCGTTCCATTTATCACGAAGGTTAAATTCAGGTAAAATTCGTTCATAGCGCTTGGCAAGTTTTTTTGTAGTTCCATGAAACAATTGTAATAAATTAATTCCAGCTTTTCGATTCGCCGTTGTTAAATAATTAAAAGGTTCCGGGTGCGGTTCAATATATTCAATCCACCCATAATATTTCTTATTAAAATAAATTGGATTTTCTAAAAACTGATAAAATTTATACGAATGTCTAAAACCTTCCGCTTTCAGCGATGCAGCAAAGGCCTCTTGTAGTTGCAAGCGTTGCATTGATGAATATCCCTTTAAAATAATCGGACAAGCATCGGTTTCGAGATAAAAAACATGATGACGAATGTTCCGGATTTTCCTAATCTTTAATGGGACACTTCTAGTTAAAATGGAAAGGAGACGATTGTTAAGCGCATCGTCTCCTTTATTTCTAGCCTTCATATTCACTGCTTTCGTCTCTCATTGGATATCCGTCATCCATTGGACTAGAGCCAAATGGATTCATATATTGCTGGGCAAGCATTGGTGAATAGATTTGACCAGCTTGTGGGAAATAAGGTCCTCCTGTATATGGCGTTCCTCCCTGTGGGAATGGCGCTCCTCCTTGTGGAGCCATCGGCATTCCTCCCTGTGGAGCCATCGGCATTCCTCCTTGTGGAGCCATCGGCATTCCTCCCTGTGGAGCCATCGACATTCCTTCCTGTGGAGTCATCGACATTCCTCCTTGTGGAGCCATCGACATTCCTCCCTGTGGAGCCATCGACATTCCTCCCTGTGGAGCCATCGGCATTCCTCCCTGTGGGAACGGCGCTCCTCCTTGTGGGAATGACATTCCTCCTTGCGGAAATGGCGCTTCTCCTTGCGGGAATGACATTTCACCTTGTGGGAACGGCATTCCTCCTTGCGGGAATGGCGCTCCTCCTTGTGGGAATGGCATTCCTCCTTGTGGGAATGGCATTCCTCCTTGTGGGAACTGCATTCCTCCTTGTGGGAATGGCGCTCCTCCTTGTGGGAACTGCATTCCTCCTTGTGGGAATGGCGCTCCTCCTTGATATGGCATTCCTCCTACGAATGGCGCTCCTCCTTGCTGGAAGTCCACACCTAGCATCGGGCCTCCTACCGGTACACTCGAACCACAGCCACAATCTGCTGTTCCTGGCAACTGGAGGCCGAGTCGGATTCATCATAGGTGCACCTTGTAGGTATGGATTTTGCATCATTTCAGGTGATTCCATAACCCCTTGAACTTGAGGCATCCCCTGCATCGGTGAAAATGGAGTCGGAGTATGAGCACCAACACCAAACGGAATTTGACCGTGAGGAAGACCTGAACCAGGCAAAACTGGTGAAATTGGATATTGCGGACCATATCCAGGTTGACCATATGGACCTTGCATCATGGACGCTGTCTGTGGATAGCCAACTGGAAAGCCCATCGGATTTTGCATATCTTGCAGTCCAGCAACTTGAGTTGGCATTTGTACAGGCGCTTGCGGCATAAACGATGAAGACTCATCTAATGATTGTGGCATATACCCTTGTGCTGGCATTTCGGCTGTTGGGAAATCCATTGCTCCTTGTACCTGTGGATATGGCACACCCTGTTGATATGACGGCAATCCAGACCCTGGTAATACTGGAGAAATTGGATACATATAACCCTGGAGGACATGGGAACATAGGTTGAATACAACCTCCTTCAATTGGTTTTTCAACAATCGGCGCAGCCTCAACCATTTTTGGCATTTCTTTTATTTCTGGTTTAGGTTGTGGTGCTGGTACTGGTGGTTGTTCAACTGACACATTTGCCATGTTCATCATGTAATAATTATTAATATCAATTTCCGGAATAACTGGAAGTGGCATTTTTGGGATGAAAGGCTTTTTTGGTATTTCTTTAATCGGCGCCTCTTTGATTGGCATTTCTTTCACCTGGGCAGGAGCTTCGACAACTGGCAATGGCTGTTCCTTGACGATCGGCTGTTCTTTTACAATTGGTTGTTCTTTGATAATAGGTTGTTCCTTAATCATGGGTATTTCCTTGGCAATCGGCTGTTGTTGGATTGGCATTTCTTTTTTAGCGCCCATATTGATTTTGGCCGGCGCTCCTCCGAACGGGGCTTCTTTTTTAATTGTTCCCCCTGTGGTTGGAACTTTTATCTTCATACCGGGCATAATCATATCAGGGTTGCTGAGCTGTGTATTCATTTTTTTCAGCTCTTCAAAGTTCACGCCGTACTTCTTGGCGATTTTCCAAAGAGTATCCCCTTTCTGTACGATATGGATCTTCACACTGATTCCCCTCCTAAGGTGGCATAAGTCCATACATTGTATGTCAAAGTGGGCAAAATGCTAATCATCCACACAAATAATTATTCATTTTAGTAAATAATATGAGTTTATTATTTTTTTCATTACATTTTACGGCAAACACACTTAATGTCCAATTCAATATGTGATAAAATTGGAAATCATCAAGACGTAAGGGTGAGTCAAAGATGCAAAAAAAGATTTTAGGTGAACAAAGGCGTTCTTTTCTACTGAACTTATTAAAAAAAAGCAATCAGCCGATTACTGGCAGTGAGCTTGCAGCAAAAACAAACGTATCACGACAGGTTATCGTTGGCGATATAACGATTTTAAAAGCAAAAAAAGAGCCGATTATTGCGACAAGCATGGGATATTTATATCTCCAACAACATGCAAATGATCAGATGTTCGAGCTTACTATTGCCTGTTCTCATGTACCAGAGCGAACAGAAGAGGAATTATATATTCTGGTTGATCACGGTATCACCGTAAAAGATGTCAAAATCGAGCACCCTGTATACGGGGATTTAACCGCATCGATTATGGTATCGAATCGTAATGACGTAAAGCATTTTATGGAAAAGGTGCGAGCGACTGGGGCGGCCTATTTATCGGAGTTAACTAACGGGATTCATCTCCATACGATTTCTGCACCAACGAAACAAGCCTTGGACGAAGCCGTTGCAGCATTACGACAAGCAGATTTTTTGATTGAGTAAATGGTTGAAGGCAAATCGGAGGTAAACTCCCAAAATACAAAAGAGGCCAGTCAGTGACGGGCCTCTTTTACATACTACCTATTTTACATGATACGATGGATAGCTTCCTAATAGGTTTACGCCGCAGCCGACGGCTTCAAGTTCAGCCATCGCACCCGGAAGCATCACTTCATCCATCTTCATTTCGATATCGATGATGAAGAAATAGTTCCCGAGACCTGTTTTCATTGGTCGAGACTCAATTTTTGATAAATTTAGCTTTCGCCACGCAAATGCCGATAACACTGTATGGAGTACACCTGGATGATCAGAAGGCAATGTAACCATAAGAGTTGTCTTATAGCCTTTGAAATAAGGCAGTTCCTCTGTCAAAGGGATTGGCTTCTTTGCTAAAATAACAAAGCTTGTATGATTAAACGAAATATCGTGAATATCCCGTTTTACAATCGTTAAGCCATATTCCTCAGCAGCTAACTCATTGGCAATCGCAGCTGCCTTCACTTCAGGGTGCTCAATAATAAACTGTGCAGCCGCTGCAGTAGAAGTTGTATTTTCACAGAAAACGCCTCTAAACTGCGAATGGAGAAATTTATGACATTGTGCGATTGCATGAGAATGGCTCATAATGCGGTCTGTTTCTTGCCAATTTTCCGAATTCTTAGGGTGCACCATAAAATGCTGGCGAATCGGAACTCGAATTTCTCCAAGTATCGGCAAATCAACCTCATGAACTAAATAATCAAGCGTAATATTCACCGAACCCTCTAACGCATTTTCAAGCGGGACAACCGCAATATCTACCTCACCATCCACCACAGCATCCATGCAGGCTGGGATGGTTAAATACGGGACCCCAGTGTATTCTGGAAACATTTTACGAACCGCAATATCTGTAAAGGTCGCCCGCGGACCCAAATATCCTACCTTCACGATTTTTCCCTCTCCCTTTTAAATAAAAAATCAGGCGTAAAATCCGACTTTAGAATAATCTACAAGCCGGATCCCAGCACCTCAACTTTTTCTACAAATTCAAGCTGACGCAGCTTCATTAGAAGTTCATCAATTTCAATTCCCATTTGTGCAACGTTTAAAGAAAGTGTCACGTTTGCCCGTCCTTGAATTGGAATCGTTTGGTGAATCGTCAACAAATTACATCCGGACAAAGCAACAACTCCAAGCAGCTGGGACAGGGTTCCAGAACGATCTTCAAGCTGAAAAAACAGCGTAATCAATCTTTCTTTGACAATCGTATGGAAGGGGAATACGGTGTCCCGATACTTATAAAAAGCACTTCTACTCAGGTCCACCTTATTCACCGCATCCCAAACCGACTCCGCCCTGCCGCGTTCGATCATTTCTTTTGCCTCAAGCGTCTTTTTCATCGCTTCAGGCAAAACGTCCTCACGCACTAAATAAAATTTTTTATCGAATCTATTCTCTCTCATTTCTCCACCCCGTAATATAATGCGAAGGTTTACTCAACAAATTCGAATTCATAGTTCAACAACTTAACGGTGTCTCCATCCTTGGCACCTTTTGCCCGGAGCGCTTCATCAACACCCATTCCACGAAGCTGACGTGAAAATCTTCGAACGGATTCATCCCGTGAGAAATCAGTCATCTTGAACAATCTCTCTAATTTCTCCCTGGAAAGTACGAAGCTGCCATCAGGCTCACGAGTGATGAAGAATTCATCCTGCTCTGCTTCATGCTTGTAAACAACTCGATGAATGCCTGTATCTTCCTCTTTTTCCTCGATAAGAGGGAATTCTGGGGTTTCCTCAAGTTTATCAGCAATCGCAAATAATAAATCACGTAAACCGCTTTTAGTTAACGCCGATATAGGAAAAATTGGATACTCTTCATTTAGTTTTTCTCTGAATACCTGTAAGTTTTCCTCTGCATCTGGCATGTCCATTTTATTTGCGACAATAATTTGCGGTCGTTCTGTAAGACGGAGATTGTATTGTGCAAGCTCTTTGTTAATCGTTAAATAATCCTCATACGGGTCGCGACCTTCTGTTGCGGCCATATCAATCACATGAACAATAACCCGAGTTCTTTCGATGTGACGTAAAAATTGGTGTCCTAGTCCAACACCAGAATGAGCCCCTTCGATTAGTCCAGGTAAATCAGCCATAACAAAGCTCCGACCGTCAGCTGTTTCAACCATCCCTAAATTAGGGACAATCGTTGTAAAGTGATACTCCGCAATTTTTGGCCGTGCTGAAGAGACTACTGAAAGGAGTGTTGATTTTCCTACACTTGGAAACCCAACTAAGCCAACATCGGCTAATAGTTTTAATTCCATCATAATATTGCGCTCATGTCCTGGTTCACCATTTTCAGAAAGCTCTGGTGCTGGGTTAGCCGGAGTCGCAAATCTTGAGTTTCCGCGACCACCTCGACCACCTCTGGCAATGACTGCCCTTTGACCATGAAGGGTTAAATCGGCAATGATTTCATTGGTGTCTTCATCGGTTATCGTCGTACCCTGGTGGGACTTTAACAACGAGATCCTTAGCATTTTTTCCATGCATGTTTTTTGACATACCATGCTCACCGCGTGGTGCTTTGAAATGGCGCTGGTAACGGAAGTCCATAAGCGTACGTAAGCCTTCCTCTACTTCAAATACGACGTCTCCACCATTTCCGCCATCTCCCCCTGCAGGGCCACCTTTAGGGACATATTTTTCACGGCGAAAGGCGACCATTCCATTACCGCCGTCTCCGCCTTTAACATAAACCTTTACCTGATCGACGAACATTTTTGTTCCTCCCGTCTGTTATTTGTAACAAACTAGTCTTCTTTCAAGACGAGAATCGCGCTTTTATGGCCATTTATTGAAATGGCATAAAAACTTCTAATGCGAGTTCCTGTTGAGAGAATTCCAAGACCTTAATCATTGCTGTTTGTATTAGATTGAAGTCAAGAAATTGTTGTAATTTGTCTTTATCCTTTATTATTCCGCTAAAATCGAAAAAGAAACGAATTCCATTTTTTTGTGTTTCAATTGTTACTGAAAGATGGTTATCACCAAAAGCTTCCACTGATGTATGTAAAGTTGTGAAAAAGAGATTAGTCCAATCTGCTAAAAGCGAATCGTCTACCGCTAATACTTCCTTCTCATCGAAAACTTCATATTCAAGCTGATAGGCATAGGACTGCCAGTTTCCAGTTAAGATCAATGTCGCAAACAGCGGAATTTTCAAATTAGATAATTTGGCTTCCTGCTGAGCTTCAAACACAATTTCTTCGATTAATTGCTTTACCCGGTCTGTTTTATTTAAATCTAGATTGCCTTTAATCAGCTGTATTTTATTTAACCAGTCGTGTCGTGCATGGCGCAGGATATCGACTGTATTCCATTCTTTTCTCATACATGCACTCCCACACAGTCAATATAGTGGTTGAAGACTGCTTGCTGATAGTATATCAAAAAACCTACAAGCCGTAAGCAAAAAATGAAAAATTTAACAACGAAAAGCGGAATCGGCTTGCCCAGGGGCGACAAGTATAAGACGAATCACGCAAGAGGTGATACCCTCTAGAGTGATTTGACTTATGACCCCGAGCCCCTTGCTGATGCAACTAGTCACCAAAACTAGTATAAAGTAGAAAAAAAGAAAACCCTAACCGCTACGGTTAGAGTTTTCTAACAAAAGCTTACGCTTCTTGTGCTACAGGATATACGCTCACTTGTTTGCGATCGCGTCCTACACGCTCAAATTTAACAACACCGTCAACTTTTGCGAATAGAGTGTCATCGCCACCACGGCCAACGTTTACACCTGGATAAATCTTAGTACCACGTTGACGATAAAGGATAGAACCGCCACTTACGAATTGGCCGTCAGCACGCTTAGCGCCAAGACGCTTTGCATGAGAGTCACGACCGTTCTTTGTAGAACCTACCCCTTTTTTCGATGCGAAAAACTGAAGATCTAATCTTAACATTTGTTCCACCTCCTACTTTTTGAAGGTTATTTTTATGTGCTTTCCGTAATCTCTTTCAATCGTTTCTAATGAAACAACCATTGCCTCAAGAAGCAATTGAACCTTCTCTTGTACTTCCTGTTGTAAGTCATTTGGGAACGCACATCGGAGAAAGCCGCCATTTCCTTGTTCGATTTCTGGAACAACTCCAGTTAACGCCTCGATCGCGTTAACGGAACCAAAGGAAACTGCAGATGCTCCCGCACAGACGATATCTTCGCCGTGACGTGCAAAATCGGCATGTCCGCTCATTGAAAAGGATGAAATTCTTCCAGCTTCAGTACGATTAATCGTAATGTTAATCATCTAAATCAAACCTTACGCGTTGATTGCTTCAATAACAACTTTAGTGTATGGCTGACGATGACCTTGCTTTTTGCGGTAGTTTTTCTTCGCTTTGTATTTGAAAACGATGATTTTCTTACCACGGCCATTTTTCTCAACTTTAGCTGTAACTGTAGCGCCTGCAACTAGTGGGCTACCAACTTTTACATTTTCTCCGCCTACGAAAAGAACTTTATCAAAAGTAACTGTTTCGCCTGCTTCTGCGTTAAGCTTTTCGATGTAGATAGCTTGACCAGCTTCTACCTTTACTTGCTTACCGCCAGTTTCGATAATTGCGTACATGAACTGCACCTCCTTAAAATTTGGGGACTCGCCATAGACAGGCGTCTTGCACTAAATGCAAAAGCTTACTACCTGAAATGCGCGGTATGCTATAAACATAACATTAAAATCCTATCATACTCAGCCTAAGAGTGTCAATACAAAATCTAGCTACAAGAATGAAGGAGCTGAGCTTTATAGCTTTTTATTTCAGACTTTTTCAATTCTTGCTTGGAGCTCATCTAGCCGTCCAAATTGACGAATCTGGTAAAAAGGTTTCAAACTAGCCATAGTTGAAAAAAGAATCGATAATCCAAGCATTTCTTGAAGACGGAACAAATGGACATTCTTTTCACCAGAAAAAACAGCACGAACGTCCTCGGAACTTTCAATCCAAACGGCTTCATGATCAGAATAACGATGGTCCCACAGCTCGCGTTCCAGTCGAAAGGCAATCGTTTCAGGACTTAGTATTTTACCTGTCCCACTACAAACAGGACAAGGAACAGTCAATGCCTCAGAAATGGCTTGCTTCGTTTTCTTCCGAGTTAGCCCCAAGACTCCTAGTGAAGTAAAACCCAGAACCTTCGTCGGTTTTTCGTCTCTATTTAACTCCTGCTCAAGCATTCTTTGAACCTTGAGTCGGTCATGTTCATTTTTCATATCGATAAAATCAATTAAAACAATCCCACCAATATCTCGTAAACGAAGCTGTTTTGCGACCTGTATGGCGGCGGCAAGATTGGTCTGTAGCACCGTATCCGCTAGCCGACTTTTACCAGAATACCCACCAGTATTGACATCAATGACCGTCATCGCTTCCGTTTCATCGATGATTATATAAGCACCATTATCTAGATCAACTCTTCGCTGTAATGCCTGCTCAATTTCTTGCTCCAGATGGTAAAATGAGAATATATTTTCTTTCCCTTGATAATAGAGGAGTGATTGATTCGGTGAAACAAACGATTCTAGCTCACGTTTCAACACTAAATCATCAACGACAATTTCTTCATATTGATTAGAATGGGATTCATTCTTAATCTGTTCGACAAAGCTATCCTTTTTATGAAGCAGACCAGGCTTTTTCATTTGTTGAGTTATTTTCACGAGTTCTTGATACTGCTCTCTTAGCTTTTCTATTTCCACAACAATCTTTTCTCGTGACTGGCCAATCACAGCTGTTCGGAAAATGAAGCCTTCCTTGTCGACTTTATTTTCTATTCCAAGACTTTGCAGATGTTGAATCAATTTAGCATCTTTTATTTTTTTTGATACTGAAATCGTATTACCGGTTGGCATGTAAATCACATACTCTCCATGGAGCTCGACTAACCCTGATAGCCTTGGACCTTTATCACCTGTTTCATCCTTTTCTACCTGAACAAATAGCTTTTCGCCTTGATGGACAAAGGAAGAGATTGGTTTTTTCTTTCTAATGTTAAACGGCTCTTGTGAATGGAAAAATGCAGGGAGTTTATCGATATAAAGAAACCCATTCTTTTCTTCACCGATATCGACAAATACAGCATTCATCCCTGGGAGTACCTTTGTGACGGTCCCAAAATAAATATGCCCCACAGAGGATTGCTGTTGGGGCTGTTGAATGGTGATTTTGTCTACACCTGCTTCAGTTAAAGAAGCGTAGCGCTTTTCTGTTAATGAATAATTAATGACTAGTTTTTTCACTTTTCTTGGCCTCTCTTTTGCTACAACAATGAGTATGTCTTAGTATAAATAAAGTAAATCACGAATTTTGGCCGTTAACAATTTTTCAGCAAAAATAGCATGAAGAATTTCATTTTCATCTAGGGTACCCTTTTCTTTACCATTTTCTTCAATAATAATTGGATGCTTACAGCCCCGACAGAAGCGCTCTAATACATGAACAACAAGCTCTTCCTCTGCCACTTTAAGCGGCCTTAATACACGCATGTCATTTCTTTTCCCATAATAGCGCTCTAATAAAAAACGCATAAACACGTAGCGGTGCTGCTTCCATTCATGATATAGCGTAAACAATAAAAAAGCGAGGATAATCCACACATTTAAATTTGTTGGCATGAGGATGATGGTAAAACCAGTGAATAAAATAATCGAAATGCACGATACATAGAGCGTCCAACGATGAGCATCGGGAAATGGCTTTAGATAGGACATGAGTAAAAACACGAGCTTTCCGCCATCAAGTGGCCAAATCGGTAATAAATTAAAGAGCAGCACCATTAAATTTAATGAAAGAAATTGTGAATAGTGATCTAAACTTAACCAGTCCAGCTGATAAAAACAAAAAGCAACACCGGTTAACCAAAGATGCTGCAATGGTCCTGCTAAAATAACAATGGATTCTTCTAATAATGGACGATTCCCATGCTCATCCATTTCGACGACGCCACCAAATGGCAAAAGCGTAATGTGTTTAATTCTCCACGAAAAAAAACTAGCTGCCAGCGCGTGTCCTAGCTCATGGATGAGAATAATGGCAAATAGAATCGTTACCTCGAAAAATCTTGCGGTTAATACTGCCAGTGCAATCACAAGCCACAGGAGCGGATGAATTTTTACCTGACTCAGCAGGAACGTAAGTTTACTCAAATTGAATCACCTGAATCGGGTCGATAAAATTCTCGTCCTTTTTTATCGCAAAATAAAAAGAACCTTTTTCGCTTGAGGAACTATTGGTTACCGTACCAACCTTTTTCCCTTTTTTAATATAATCATACAAACTAACCGATACATCACTTAAATTACCGTACCACGATTCGCTTTTGTCAGCGTGCTGAATGACGACTGTTTTACCAAAGCCTTCTTTTTCGCCAACAAAACGAACCACGCCTTCGCCCATCGCTTCTACGGCAGCATCCTTAGATGTCTCGATACTGACTCGCTGACCGCTTTGCTCAAAGTCCTCTAATATTTTCCCAGAGGCAGGCAGTGCATATGCTTGACCATCTGTTTCTCCTTCACTCGCGTCCTTTTCATTTGAAACCGGAAAGAGTGCAAGCGGCTTTCCGAATTGTTGTTCATACCAATTGGATACCGTTGCAAACTGGAAATCCTTTTCGAACGATTGCTTCACAAAATGACGTGCTTGATCTAGTGAAGCAGATTCATTTCGAAATAAAATAGCCATGACAAGAAATAAACAGGCAGCAGCTAACACTTTGAATAAAAAAACCTCTTTGCGAAAAAGCGGGTGGTTTCCTTCACCTGGACCTACTTCATAGGATGGAAGGCGATCAAACCCATACCGCTCCTCGTCATCCTGGACAATCAAACTCGTCCGCTTCGGCTCGACCTGATTGTCGCCGCGGCTTTTCTTCTTTCTATTGGCTATCCTTTTCCGCACATCATCCGCATTAGAACGCATTATCTCCCCACCAATCTATAACACATTTTGTACAAGTGTATGAGTTGTCCAATGGAAGTATGCCAAACAATAAGGAGGATATTTAAGCAATTATGCGCTAAAGGTTTGATAGATTGAGAGAAAACACATAATAAAAAAAGCCTGTCCTCGATTAGCACATCGAAAACAGGCTGATTATTATTTTGCGCCAAAGAAGCGCTTTAACTTTGAAAACATCCCTTTTTCATCAACTTCAAGTGATTGAAGTGGAATCGACTCACCTAAAATACGTCGTGCGATATTTCGGTAAGCAATCGCTGATTTACTATTCGGATTTAAAGCGATTGGTTCACCGTGATTAGACGCCTTAATGACATCATCATCATCAGCCACAATCCCGATTAAATCAATCGATAAATGAGCTGTAACTTCATCAACATCAAGCATATCCCCATTTTTCATTAAATGGTTGCGAATACGGTTAATGACCAATTTAGGGGCTTCAATCCCCTCTTCTTTTTCTAACAGACCAATAATACGATCTGCATCGCGGACTGCCGATACTTCCAGGAGTCGTCACGACGATAGCCTTGTCAGCACCAGCAATTGCATTTTTGTATCCGTGTTCAATTCCTGCCGGACAATCAATAATAATATAATCATAGTCTTGCTTTAATTCGATCATTAAATTCTTCATTTGCTCTGGTGAAACAGCCGTTTTATCAAGAGTCTGAGCCGCCGGCAATAGATAAAGCAAATCATCAAAACGCTTGTCCTTTACAAGTGCTTGATGGATTTTGCATCTCCCTTGAATAACGTCAACTAAATCATAAATAATGCGATTTTCAAGACCCATTACGACATCAAGGTTACGCAAACCGATATCAGTGTCAACTAAACATACACGTTTTCCTTGCAATGCTAATGCAGTCCCTAAGTTCGCTGATGTGGTGGTTTTGCCTACTCCGCCTTTTCCTGAAGTAACCACTATTGCTTCTCCCATACTAGCGTCCCCCTTCCAATTTTGTTAAATTTGGTCTAAGTTGCATCAAAACTTGTAATCTATCAACGACAATTTGTCGATTCTCATCAATAAGAGCACATTCAAGTAGCCTTGCTTCGTTGTCGCTTTTTTGATCAGGCGCACGGTTAATGCATTCGCTGATTCGTAATTGCTGAGGATTCATGACTGAGGCCGTAATGACCGCATCATCATCACCGTAACAGCCTGCATGAGCGATTCCTTTCAAGGTACCAAGGATAAAGATATTTCCACCCGCTTTAACAGTACCACCAGGATTCACATCGCCCACTAATAATAAGTCTCCTGGAACCTCTAAAATTTGTCCCGACCGAATAATCCGAGAGACTGACACGATTTCGTTTTCGGCTTTTAATCTTTGCGCCTCTTCAATTGTCATTACGTTTGAAATAATCTCATCAACGACCAAATTCTTTTTTTGGCGGATGAGTTCTTTAATTTCTTCATGCTGATCATCTGTTAAAAAGCGATTCCCCATTTGTACCTTTACAGATGTAAGTGGTTGCCCCTCATTTGTTCTAGAATTAGCTGACAGCTTTTGATCGAGTTCTCTTTTTAATTCCTGATAGGAGCAGGAATCATCTAGATGCAGAGTAATGCCTTCTTTTGTGCCTTTTATGGTTACATTTTGCGTTCTTTTCATGCTAGAATGTTCACCTCAATGGAAGAAGAATTCGACAGGAACCTGAAAAATCCTTTTTAATAAAACAGATTAGGATAATATTTTTCCGCAAAAAGACTTATTCATTGCGCAGCTGCTCGGCTAATTTTTCAAATTGTCTTTTTAACGGATAAGCAACAACGACTGTAAAGACAAGATTTAAAAGGAGTGTCGGAAGCAAGCGTGCTGACGTATAGGTTGAAAAATCCATCGTCGTCTTATGAATTAAAAAGTTCATTTCATAAACGCCAAGTTCTAATAACACAATCCCCAAAAGCGTGACGACTGTTATGATTAATAAATTGTTCTGAAGTATCTTCATTAACTTTGAAATGATGTAAGAGATTAACGGGAACATGAATAAGTAAATCCCAATAATTTCAATATAAATAACATCATAGAGCAGTCCAAAAATGAAACTGTACAATATCCCTAAATTCCGATTTCCATAGATGGTAAGAAAAATTAGGGCAATCACAACTAGATGTGGCACTAGAATATTATCATGATGGAAGTACTTTGCAGGCAACAATTCTAGAAAAATGCTATCAAAAAGAAAGCAGGCTGTGAATAAGACAGGTAGAAGAAATCTCCTCACAGTTCCTCCCCCTTGTCATCTACCATATCAGAAGCTTCTGGTTGCAGCATGACCCTTTCAATCACGATCACGTGTTCAATATCATAAAAGTTGGCTCCTGGTTTCACATAAGCGGTTTGTGTCAACCCATATTCATCCGGAACCACCTCAACAACCTTCCCGATTGGAAGTCCCTCTGGAAAGATGCCACCTAAGCCGGATGTTACTATATTTTGATCCTTGCTAACCTTTGCATCAGCAGGAATTTGTTTTAAAAGTAATAACTCCTTTTTTTCATCATAGCCCATAATTAGGCCATGGACCTTTGTATCGCCACCTAAAATAACGGCAGAAATACGGTTTTTCGGATCATTTGCACTTAATAATTGAATCGTCGAAGTGAATTGATTCACGGTTTTCACCTTGCCAATTAATCCGGTAGCCGTAATAACCGCCATATTCTTGGCAATTCCATTCGTTTTTCCCTTATTGATAATAACCTGTTCATGCCAGCGGTCTGGATTTCTGGCAATGACGGTGGCTTGAGTAGATTTATAATCTCGTAGAGTTTCCTTTTTATCCAGCACTTCATTTAATTGCTTGTTTTCTTTTTCCAGCAATTGAACCTCAGCTTCAAGATGGGCAATTTGGTCAACACGCTTTTTTAATTCTTTATTTTCATGGTATGTATCCTGCAAATCGCTTAAGTTCTCAAAAAAACCAGCAACATAATTAACAGGCCGAGACACGATGGTTTGTACCAAACCTGGTTGTATCCTTCATGAATTCCTCTGGCCATGTGAGCTGCTCTCTCTCTCTTAATGAAAACCCAATTAATGCCACGAGAATAATCATGCTGACAAGTAAAATAATCAGTCGTTTATTTAGCAAAAACGGTGGCATGAGTACACCTCTTTTTTAGTTTCATACTGCGATAGCCCATGAAGGGAACAAACAGACTTGTCCCCCTCACGAGCTAATCAGGTCCTCTTAATCGCAGTATACCGTATTATCTTGAATCTCTTGCTTTATTTTTAAATAAATGGATATGGTCTAATGCCTTACCTGTTCCAATTGCGACACAATCAAGCGGGTTTTCCGCTATTAATACAGGCATTTTTGTTTCTTCACTAATGACTTTATCCAGATTGCGAAGCAACGCCCCTCCACCAGTTAAAACAATGCCTCGATCCATTATATCAGCTGCCAACTCTGGTGGTGTTTTTTCAAGTGTTACTTTTACTGCATCAACAATGGCAAAGACTGTATCACGAAGTGCTTTAGAAATTTCTAAGGCCGTGATTTCGATGGTCTTCGGCAGTTCCGGTCAGTAAATCACGACCACGGATTTCCATATTGTCAACACCTTCTGGATTTCCAGCGGAACCAATTTCCATTTTGATGATTTCTGCTGTTCTTTCCCCAATCATCAAATTATAATGCTTGCGAATATAATGGATAATCGCATCATCCATTTCATCTCCAGCGATGCGAATCGATTGACTCGTTACAATCCCTCCTAATGAGATGATTGCCACTTCAGTCGTTCCACCACCAATATCAACAACCATGCTTCCTGTTGGTTCCCAAACTGGCAGGTTAGCACCAATCGCTGCTGCAAATGGTTCTTCGATCGTATAAGCATCACGAGCACCAGCTTGGCGAGTTGCATCGATGACAGCACGCTCTTCAACGGCCGTAATTCCTGATGGAACACAAACCATTACATAAGGCTTTCCAGCAAACAAGCTTTTTTGTTTTGTTGCTTGACGTATGTAGTATTTCATCATCGTCGCTGTTGTCTCGTAATCAGCAATGACGCCATCCTTCATTGGACGTAATGCGACAACATTGCCAGGTGTTCCGGCCAATCATATTTTTCGCATCATTTCCAACAGCAACAATTTGCTTCGAATCTGTTTGAAACGCAACGACAGACGGCTCCCTTAAAACGATACTTTTCCCTTTAACGTATACAAGTGTGTTGGCGGTTCCTAGATCAATACCTAGGTCTTTTGTTCCAAATCCAAACATGAATGAATCTCCCCTTTTTTTGTAAAGCGATGTGATGATAAGCGCAATTATTAACATAAAATGTTCGCACATGATTTTCATTATTTAAGATCTATTAGCCATATTGAGTCAAAAAATCATAACTAATATTATAGCTTAACGAAAACCAAAATCATAGTGTTACAAATAACCTTTTTCCTTCAAACTAACATATTTATTTTCACCAATTATCAAATGATCTAGCAGATCAATACCAATTATTTTTCCACACTCCGCAAGCCGTTTTGTTACGTCAATATCCTCGCGACTTGGCGAGGGGTCTCCTGGAAGGGTGATTATGCAAGCAAATGATTGAGGCTGCTGAGCGACGGAGAGCTTCTTTAAATACTTCGCGCGGATGGACGATCGAGGCGTTGAGGCTACCAATGAAGATCGTTTGCTTATGAAGCACCTGGTTTTTTGTGTTGAGATATAAACAAACAAAATGCTCTTGCGTGAGGAATCGCATTTCGTTCATCATCAGTTTTGCTCCATCCTCTGGAGAGCGAATCACATACCGGTCCTCATGAACAAGATTCGAAATCCGCCGTCCAATCTCCACTGCCGCTAATACTTGGATCGCTTTTGCAGTACCAATTCCTTTAATCGAAGTGATTTCCTCCAATGAGGCTTCCTTTAATAACCTAAGCCCTTCAAAATGGCTCAGCAAGCGGTTTGATAACTGCAAGACTGATTCATCCTTCGTACCTGTTCTCAGCATGATTGCAATCAGTTCATGATTCGACAGACTAGTCGGGCCATTTTGAATAAAGCGCTCTCGAGGTCGTTCATCTTGTGGAAAATCGCGAATCATCAGTGTTTCTGCCTTCAATTAAAATCCTCCCTTTTTGGAACGGGAAGCTTACGCAGATTAGAATCTAGGCTAATAAGGCAAATCATATCCTGATTGACGTAATTCGCGAATCGTTCGCGAGACTGGAAGACCAACAACAGAAAAATAATCGCCAGAAATACCTTTAACCAGCATCGACCCATAGCCCTGAATTCCGTATGCCCCTGCTTTATCGAACGGCTCCCCGCTCTTTATATAAGCATGAATTTCTGATTGAGTTAATTCCCAAAACGTTACATCTGTTTTTTCATAAAAACGTACTAGCTTTTCACCGTGAACAATGGCCACTCCAGTATATACAGCGTGAGTTTTTCCGGAATAGCAGCATTAGCATTTCCGTTGCATGTGCTTCGTCCTTTGGTTTTCCCAATACTTCGTTGTCACAGACAACAATCGTATCAGCACCGATCACAAAGGAATCTTGAAACCGTTGTGCTACATCCTTTGACTTGCGCTCAGCCAGCTCCATTACAATTTGTGCTGGAGGCGTCCCTGGAGCATAGCTTTCATCTGCATCACTGCTAGAAATGTCGAATGTTAAATGAAGATTTTCAAGAAGTTCTTTTCGCCGTGGAGAAGATGAGGCTAAAATGAGGTGTTGCATTTCACCACTTACCTTTCATCGCAAATTTTAAGGGGAGATACAGTACTATACTATCAAAATTTAGCATCACAAACAATTTTTACTTAGAAGGATTTGTTCCACAAATAAAAATGGATGACTCAACAATAAAGGGGAGCCCTCCATTGAGTCATCCACTATTTTCTGTTATTGCCCGGAAAATATTCGACATGCCTTGCTTTCGACCAGATCATTATTTTAACATATGATAGCTGGCAAATATGGCTAAAAGGTCTTGTTGAAGGGCTAAACGATCTTTCTTATCTGCTGACTTTTTTAGTGAAGTGAGTGTTTGTATCGCCTCGTCAGTTTGTTCCTTTAATGTTTTTATTTGATCTTGTTTGATCTCATTGCCGTCACCAAGCTCCTTGGTCGATGCATTCACACTACTGATGGCATTTTCCGATACCACTCCTGTCGAAGCAGCGAGTGTCATATTGTTAAATATCGATGGCAGCCCTTCAAGGAAGACCTTTTCCTGTTCATTCACACCACTGATTTTCTTTCCGCCTGTGCTGATTTCCTTTGCAAATGGTTCGTCAATCCCTGATAAACCTGTCCCATATTCCTTGGCATGGGCTTTAGTATCGGCAACTCCTAAGAGGATAAACATCCGCTCCGTGTCCTCAAATAGCATGGCTGGATTTCCTTTTTCCTTTAAAGAGGAAACAACTTGTTTCGCTGAGTCTTTATTTGAATAGGCTCCTTCCTGAATAACCCAAGTCGTAATCGTTGGTAGAGCTACAGTCAAATTTCCGCTTGGTTTCACTTCAGCTTGATTGGTTTTGGGGATAGTTGTGGCATTTAAAACAACATCACTTTCTTCCGGCCTTTCAATAAAAACAAGCTTAAGCATCGTAAAGCCAAAGCTAGTCCCTAGAATTACTGCTAAAAAAACGGCGAAAAAAATAGTGGCAAATACGCCCCGATTCAGTTTTGATTTTCCTACTGGCCATTTTTTAGCACTTTTATGGTTCGAAGGCTTTTTTTCGTAGGCCAGGGGTGGGGCATCCTCTTTGAGGTCATATTCCACAGGTGAAGGCTCAGGAAGAATCCAGTCGAATTGCTCCCCACCCTGTTCATCTGCTATCGTTGTTTCATTTATCGTAATAGATTCCTGCGTCTCTTTATTATCTATCATTTCCTTTTTAGGCTGAGCATCTTCTGTAGACACCATAACCGATTTATCGATTATTTGCCCCTGTCTCTTTGCCGGCTTCTGCTTTGGTTCATCAAAAGCCTGTTGCTTTCCATTGATTTTAATCGTGATTGTTTTACCCGCTTCCCGCTTGTCCACCCTCATCCCTCCCCTTGCATCTAGGTGAATTGGTTTCATCCTATCATATTGGCAAAAAAAAATAACAAGACTTTTGTCGTCTTGTTATACAATGCTTTCGCCAAATTTTTTACTAGAACCAATTACTAGAATCAATCCTATTGTTGTTTTAAAGGTCAGGGAATCGATTAAACGGCGTTGTTTTATTGGCTGGTGGCGGTGTTACTAATTCTGGAAGCTTATCCTGCAAATCCGTTAATGCCGGCATGAAGAAGGCTGACAGTGTTAAGCTATAGGATAATGTTTCTGCTTCAGTATCCAAATCCGTCACTTCAGTTACTCCTGAAAAACTTACCGTTTCCACAACAATCGTTCTCGGCAGGTCTTCTAATGCCTCAATAAAGCTTCTTAATTCTTCATAATTAGAAGATTCTACCTGGAGAGCAACCGTCAATTTTTTTACCCCTTCTGGTAATGGGGTTGGAACGTATTTAGCCGTATTTTCAGTACCATTTTCGTTATTTTTTTCAGTTGAACCCGAATTGTTTTGATCAGTAGCTTGGTCGCTTTCTTGCTCAGTGGCATTTGCGTCAGAATCTGTTTTTTCGGTTTCAGCGCTTTCTTTGGTTGCCTCCTTGTTTTCGGTGGAAGCTGCATTTTCTGTTGAGGCTACGTCACCTTCCGTAAACGCCATATTTTTAATGATACTACCAGATAACACCTCAGCTTTTTCTAAATCAAGAATAAGCTGCTCAAGCTGTGGCTTAACGGGCACCTTTTGTTGCAATTCAGCAATACTTTCAGCACTTACACTACTTTTTTCAGTTTGTTTTTGCTGAAGAGTCGTCAAGACCTCCTGCTCTGATTTTAGCGTATCATTTTTAGTATCAATTTCTTTATACTTCGGTTCGAGATAAAAATAATAACCTGCAAAAATAGACAAGATCGTCAACAAGACAATAAAAATGAGGGCTATGCTTTCTTTTTTTGAAAAGCGGAAGGTCATGATTCAGTCCCCCCTTGTTTGCTTTCATTCTTCTCTGCTAATTCCTCATTATTGATATTGTCGCGATTTAATATGACTTCAAATTGACCCAGATAACGCGGGACAAATTGTTCATCTGCGCTTGTATTTTCAGTTGTTCCTTCGCTATCGCTCTGTTCAGAATTAGAGGTTGCTAAACTAGATAAGGTTGCTTTAGTAATCCAAGTTTGATCAAGCAATGTCTTATAGAAATAGGCTGCTTCTCGGCTGCTATCAAATTGAATCGCCATTGTCATCGTGCCTGGATTCTGCATACGAAATCGTCTGAACAAAACCACGTGCCGGCAGAAGTGCCACCACTCTTTTAATGATCGGTGCCGATTGCAACGGTTCATCATTCGCCCAATTTACCGCACTTTCCAGCTGTGCAAGCGAATCTGATGCAACATTATTTTTACCCTGCTTGGCTTGTTCCGTTTCCACAAGCTTTTGGGTGGTCGTAATTTCATTTTTCAGACGTGATATTTCATCATTTAAGCGGGTGCCCTGCCAAAAAATAAGGAGCCCTGCTACCAAGATAATGAAAAATGCTGATAGAATGAACACCAATAAAGTTATACTTTTTGGTTCCTTTTTCGGTAGCAGGTTAATTTCTACTAGCATGACTACACCTCTTTTAAAGCTAAACCAAGTGCTAGATAATGGGATCTAGGTAAAGGTCTATTTTTCGATGTTTCTAACTCATTTAGATCAAGCAGCTCAACGTTTATATCCAATACTACCTTAAGAGCCTGACAGATTTCTTCCAATAAAGGATGATCACCCGTTAAAACGATTTTATGAATTTCAGTTTTCCCTTGATGAAGTGAAAACTGATAGAAATCAATCAACTTGTTGATTTCTTTAAATGCTTCATCAAACTGCTCCTTTAATTCGTCTTGGTCACCAACAAAGGATAATTGTTGGAAACCGCTGCGACCCATTTGAATATCCCAATCATCTTCATGGTAATGGAGGTAATAATGTCTCATAAAAGCCGGAATTATATTTTCGAATATACTCATTACAACTAGATCCAAATCAAATTGCAAGACAAGGATTTTCTCGTCAGCTTTTTTTGACCTCACTCGATCGTAAAGACGATAAAGGGCTAATGAAGAAAGATCCACTGCATCTGGAAACAATTTCAAAGAAGTAAGCAACTGTGAATATTGCATCACGTATTGACGATTGGCAGCGAAGAGCAAAATTTCCTTCTTATCCTCCTCGTGTGGCAGGACAAGATAGTCAAAGACTGGGTCCTCAAATGGAAGGTGAATACTTGCTCCCATTTCTAAATATAAATACCCCTTGATTTCATCATCGTGAACATCTGTCGGAATCGGTACTTTCCGAATCGTCACATAGGCATCAGGTGCCAGAAAGCGCACTTTGCGTCTGCGAATTTTCCAGGCATCTATACATTGATCAAGGATGACCGCCAGCGTGTTCTGATCAATAATCTTGCCTTCCTTCACTAATCCTGGAGGTAAAAAACGTTCGCCCCAGTGAAGCGGAACCTGAAGGATTAGACGGTTTTATTTCAATATAACGGATACAGTGATCATTAATAATAATGTCGATTGGCCGACTTCCAACCGCTAAGCGGGGTAAAGCCATCTTTCCAACCCCTTTATTCGTGAATGTTATGAAAAAAATATTTGAAGATAGGCGTTAATAAGATCATCTCCGTAATAATAGGCCAGCATCGTCCCCGCAGCAATAAAAGGTCCAAACGGAATCGGTTTCCCTTTTTTTACGAGTTTCAAAGCCATTCCCGCTAAACCAAGGACTGCCCCTAATAGCGTCGATAAAAAAAAGGCTAATAATACAAGCTTGACCCCCACAACAAAGCCAATGAGTGCGAATAGTTTAATGTCTCCGCCACCCATACCGCCCTTGCTAATCAATGCAATCGCGAGCAGTAACACAAAGCCAACTACAGCACCTATTAAAGAGTCCCACCATGGGGTAAGCGGAATTAAGAGACGTTCTACCAAAAAAAACGTTGCAAATACAAGCAATACTTTATCAGGGATAATCATATACGCCAAGTCAGAAACGGTGATGACAATAAACAATGAAATCAACGATAAGGCAATCACTAATTCACTGGTCCAGCCAATTACTATCGGGGCTGTTGCAAACAAGATCCCCGTTAACAATTCAATCGCCGGATAAATAGGCGAAATGCCCGTCTGACAGACGCGGCATTTCCCCTTTTGAAATAAATAGGATAGTACTGGAATTAATTCTGAGGCTCTTAGCTGATGACCGCATGTTGGGCATGCTGAACGTGGCGAAATGATTGACTTGCCTTCTGGCACTCGAAGTCCGACTACGTTATAGAAGGAGCCGAGGGTAATACCGTATAAAAAGAGTAATGTGTGTATCAAGGGTTACCTCACTTACTTTTTAAGATTAACAAAGATACTTAAGGTACAGTAATAGTTGGTTGAGATGCAGATTGATTTATCTTTGTACTTGATGCTTCAGTTGTCCAATTTGAGTCTTTATTGATTTCTTCAATAGTTGCACCGAGTATTTCATAGTAAGTTGTACCAGCTTGACCCCAACCATATAGAGTTAATACTCCGTTGCTATCCACTTTAACGGTAATATCATTCATTTGAGTATTATCAAGGTGTTGAACAGTAAGTTCAGCTCCTGTAATAGTTGAATCAGAAGAATTTTGGGTATTATATAATCTAGCTGCATTCATGACTTGTGATGCATCTGATTTTAAAGCATCAACGCGTGATTTTTGAATAATATTCCCAATAGCAGGAATTGCTATAGCCGCAATAATTCCTAAAATAACGATTACTGCTAACAACTCAATTAAAGTGAAGCCTTTTTGCTCTTTTAGACGTTTTCTAAGCTTTTGCAACATAACTTTCTCTCCCTTTTTTGTTTTTGTATGATAGTATTTTTCAATTCTATCAACTCGATTATACATAACGAATGGTCATAATAATAATGAATATTTTACAAACTTCTACATTTGATCAACATGGTTAAACATATCGAACATTGGTGTCATAATTGCTAGAACAATTACACCTACAATCGCGGCTAGAAAGACAATCATTAGTGGTTCAATTAATGCTTTGATCTGATCTGTGGCATTTTCAACCTCTTGTTCATAAAAATCAGCAACCTTTGAAAGCATCGCATCCAATGAACCAGTGGTTTCGCCAATCGCGATCATTTGTGTCACCAATGCCGGAAACACCCAATGCTTAACCATCGGCACCGTTAATGAGTTTCCTTTTTCTAATTCATCACGAGAAGCGCGTACCACCCCAGCGATGATTTCATTTTCAACCACCTTTTCAACCACCACTAGTGCCTGTAAAATCGGAACACCGCTTGAAAAAAGCGAGCTGAGTGTTCTTGTAAATCGTGCCAATGCTGCTTTTTGTTGCATTTTTCCAAATACCGGCATTTTCAAGGCGATATAATCTAAATAATATTTAGTTTTAGGATTGCTTTTTAAACTCACAAACGTAATTGCAAGCCCAATAAGAAATAATAGAACAAGCCACCAAAACTTCTGCATAAATTCACTGGCACCCAACACAAACTTGGTAATAACTGGAAGGTCCGCCCCATATCGGCAAACATTGTAACAAACGTCGGAACGACTGAGGTTAGTAGGAAAATCACGACGCTGATTGCAATAACCCCAATTACGATTGGATACGAAAGGGCTGATTTTACTTTTTGCCTTGTATTGTGCTGTTTTTCAAAAAAAACGGCCAAGCGTTCGAGCGTCTCCTCCATATTACCGCCGACTTCACCAGCTTTTATTAGGTTAATAAACATCGATGAGAAAATTTTCTTATGCTTTTCAGCAGAAGCGGAAAAAGATCGACCCATTCTAAGCTCTGATTCGATGTCAATCAAAGCTTTCTTTAATGCCTTGCTATCTGTTTGCTCAGCGAGAATCGCGGTTGCATCGACAATCGTTACACCCGCTTTTATTAACGTCGCAATTTGACGTAAATAAATGACTAAATGCTGAAGCTTGACTGGTTTTCCAAACGAAATATCCTTCGTTAATGCTGTTTCAGGTATCTCTATTAATTCCACGACTCGGATTCCATCGCCCCGAAGCTTTTCAATTGCCTCACGTTTGGAAGGGGCGTTCAACGTCCCTTTCCTCTTCCCTTTAAGGTCTCGACCACTATATTTATAACGGCCCATCCTATATCACCGAATCCTTTAAATATGTCTGGGCATCTTCGCGTGAAATTTGTCCAGAAGCAACAAGGTCCTTAATACTCGTTTCTAATGTCTGCATCCCTTGCGCCCTTGATGTTTGCATGACTGATTCAATTTGGTTTATTTTATCATTGCGGATCAGATTGGCAACAGCAGAATTATTGACTAAAATCTCTAATGCTGCGCGGCGCCCCTTGCCATCTGCAGTTTTAAATAAGCGTTGCGAAATGATTGCCACTAATACCGTGGAAAGCTGGGTCCGAATTTGCGGCTGATGAGCTGGCTCAAATACATCAATGATTCGTTCAACTGACGCTGGTGCACTTGATGTATGGAGCGTTCCAAACACAAGGTGACCCGTTTCTGCAGCAGTAATCGCAATTTGAATTGTTTCCAAATCACGCATTTCCCCGACAAGAATTGCATCAGGATCCTGGCGTAGTGCTGCCCGTAAAGCATTTGCAAAATTTTTCGTATCAAAACCAACCTCACGTTGGTCAATAATCGACATGCCGTGTTTATGCAAAAATTCAATTGGATCTTCTAACGTGATAATATGGTCACGCATCGTTTGGTTCATATGATTGATCATTGCCGCTAAAGTCGTAGACTTTCCACTTCCTGTTGGCCCCGTAACGAGAATCAAGCCTTGAGGCTTTTCTGTAATTTTCGAACAGATTTCGGGTAGATTGAGCTCTTCAATCGTCGGTATTTTCGTTGGAATCGTCCTGATCGCCAGAGCCACGCAGCCCCTTTGTTTAAAGGCATTAACACGATAGCGTGAGACATTTGGAATTGAATAGGAGAAGTCCAATTCCCCCATCTCCTGAAATTGCTCCCACATTCCTTCCGGAACAATAGTCCTTGCTAATCCTTCCGTATCATCCGGCCTGAGAATATCCTTCCCATAGCGCTTTAATTCTCCATGCAGCCTAAAAATTGGCGGCACCCCGACCGTTAAATGAATATCTGATGCCTTCAGCTCAAAGGCAGCTCTTAACAAGTGATCAATTCTTTCTTTCAACCTTTACACCTCTAATCCGAAATGGATACTTTTAGCACTTCCTCTGTGGTGGTAAGACCTTGCTTTACCTTTAATAACCCATCATCAATTAAGAAGATCGTTTTATTTTTTATCGCTATTTGTCTAAGTGTTCCCGCCGAATCATCTGTCATAATCGCTCGGCGCATTTCTTCGTTAATCGTTACAACTTCATGAATCGCAATTCTGCCCCTGTACCCTGTCATATTACAAGAGGCACAGCCTTTGCCGCGCATAATTTTGTCGATTTTCAATCCACGCTTCGCAAAAATCTCAACTTCACGAGGTGTCGCCTCATGTGGTTCCCCGCAATCGCGACAAACCTTGCGAATCAAACGCTGGGCTACAATCCCTGCCAACGAGGTTGCGACTAAGAATGGTTCCATTCCCATATCAATTAAGCGGTTAATTGAGCTTAACGCATCATTCGTATGCAATGTACTTAGAA
The DNA here is from genome assembly GCF_033449965.1 of Bacillus sp. T3. NCBI lineage: Bacteria > Bacillati > Bacillota > Bacilli > Caryophanales > Bacillaceae > Bacillus > Bacillus sp. T3. Next base: position 1,242,589 of record NZ_CP137761.1, on the reverse strand, counting down.
CAAGATGCCCGGTTAACGACGCGCGGATCGCCACTTCTACCGTTTCTTTATCACGAATTTCCCCGACCATGATAATATTAGGATCTTGTCGTAAGATCGAGCGTAGTCCAGTTGCAAAGGTCATCCCAATATTGGAATTGACCTGAATTTGACTGATTCCTTCGAGCTGAAATTCGACTGGGTCTTCAATTGTAATAATATTGACTGCTTCATTGTTCAATTGGTTTAACGCCGCATAAAGGGTGGAGGATTTCCCTGAACCTGTTGGGCCTGTAATCAGAACGATACCATTTGGGCGGTCAATCATCTTTGAAAAACGTGCTAGGTTTAGTTTATTAAAACCAATTTTATCTAAATCAATCAATGCGTTCCCTAAGTCTAATATCCGTAGGACAATCTTTTCACCATGTACAGTCGGTAAGGTAGATACACGTAAATCTACTGGGTAAACGCTCAGATTAACCTTTATCCGTCCATCCTGTGGGATACGATTTTCCGTAATATCAAGATTGGCCATTATTTTTATTCTTGCTGTCAAGAAGCTCTGCATATTTTTTGACAGGACTCGTTCAACTCGTAGCATTCCATCAACTCGGTAACGGATAATCACCTTTGTTTCTTGCGGATCAATGTGAATATCACTGGCCTTCTGCATCACCGCATTTGAAAGAATTTGATTGACAAGACGGACAATCGGTGAATCCTCATCGGTTATCCTTTCCTCCCGATTACTCTCACCTATTTTCCCGCCATCGAGCAGATCATCAAATTCTTCATCAATGTCGTAATATTTATTAATAGCGCGGACAATATCATCCTTTGTCGCAAGTACTGCTTCGATTTGAAACCCAGTAGCAAGTCGAAGATCATCGATCGCGAAGAAATCCATCGGATCAACCATGGCCACAAATAACTTGTCCCCATCCTTTTTAATTGGGATTAGTAAATTCCGCATCGCCGTTTCCTTTGAAATGAGCGAAAATAAATTCGTCTCAAACGGATACCCATATAAACTGATATGAGGAATACCAAGTTGGACCTCAAGGACTTCAATTAGTTGCTGCTCTGTAATATAACCTCTTTGTAAAAGGGCATCGCCTAACCTCTGCCCTTGAGCTTTCTGCGTTAAAACAAGTTGAAGCTGGTCCTCAGAAATAAGTCCTGCCTCAACTAATAAATCCCCTAAACGTTTACGTGTTTGCTTCAATATGGCTCACCCCGTCATACTGTTATTTGGTGGTTTCATTCGGTTTGCCAAATAAATTATCATCTTCTGTACCCCATGGATTAGGTGTTGTTGGCAAAGCTGGAGTTTGCTCACTAGTACTTCCATCATCAGGAGAAACATTTCCTTGATCTGTTGTCCCTGTCCCATCAGTTGTACCGGTTGATTTCAAACCATGGATTTCAATCCGATGAAGCGGCGGATAGTAGTCCTCGGAAATCAATTCATCTCGAAGCCATTCTTCCTTCTCTCCATAAGTTTGACGAAATACTTTGATCGTCACTCCGTTGCTTCCTGTTTGCTCAACCTTTACTTCACCAGGTGATAAAAGCGGGCTATATTGGACGATTGTTTTTGGCTTGTATTCTTTTTTGTCCGCTAGCTTTAACACATAATGATTTAGGAATGTACTTCCTTTTAAGTAGGCTGTGAGCGTGTTCCCTTCCAATTGCAAGGTGATTTCATAATTTGATTCATTTGGATTAGTAAAAATGAAGTCAAGATGGTTGGCATTATCGACCTTTGCTTCTAGACCTAGCTTCACATATTCTGGTAAAATCTGACTTGTATGTTTTTCAACAATCGTAAAGTTACTTGCCATGATCGTTTCATAAATGACAGATGCAATCATCGTGGACGCATCAGCTGGAAACGTCGTAAATTGGCGCTGTTCCAATAATTTCAACAGAGAAACCTGTGACTTTGCCTTCACTTTAATGGGAGATAATTCCTTGACTAACAGACCCAGTTCAAGAGGTATATATTCAGGAGTGATCAAAGCGCTACTGATCGCATCATGCTCATTTAGAGCAATGGTTAAATGCTTTTCAACTTTGACATAGTGCTCACCATTCTGAAAAATGGTACCATAGCCAATTAATTCAGACAGCAACGGATCGATTTTAACAGTTGATTGATTAAGCTCAGACGATAGATTTTGTAAATATTGGTATAATTCGCCCGATTTATAGGTTACAATTATCTCGTTTTGTTGACCTTCCTTTGCCATTTCAACTGAGTTTTCTAAGTCAAAGTTGAAACCGGTCACATCTATCGGAATACTTTTTTCCTTATACTGCAAATGAATGGTTGTATCACTACGCCATTTTTTTAAGGATTCAGTTAATAATTCTAGTGCTTCATCCTTTGATTTACCCGATACATCGATTGGTCCGATAATCGTACCAGCCCCGAAACCACCGCTATTTGTCCGAACATTATTATAGGCCGATGCACCAAAATGAGAGAAACTAAAAATAAAGGCTGTACAAATAAATAATATAATGAAGAGCTTAAATTCTGGCTTTTTCTGCAAATACCCCACCCTCTACCAATGTCATTAAATTGATTTCTCGCATGGGCTACCCTGCTTGGGATTTCACCATTGAAACCATTATTGCTTAATCATATGACGATCTTCAGTCTGATCTTTCTCTTTCTGCTTTTCTTTTATTGGAAGTGTGTCCTGTTTTGCAAACATGAGCTCTTCAAGCTCGAACTCATCATCATCCTTAAAGGTTTGTTCCATTAACGCTAAATTGATTGTTTCACGTGAAGGTTCTTCGATTATTTCTAATTCTTCTAGCCCATTTTCGGCATCAAGCATTTTTTCTATTTCACTTAAATAATAAAAAGAATCATCCGCTTGTATGGACATAGGTTCGGTCTCTTCCGTAATATCAACCGGATTTCCAACAATTGCTTCGATAGCTGAGTCATCAAGATTTTCAGATGTTTGAAACAACATTTCCATTTTCGGTTTAGAATCTTCAAACGTGATGAGATCTATTGATTCAATATCTTCTATCAATCCAGTCTCACTAACATCCTTTTGATTCACAGCAATTTGCTGTTCGTCAATTTCTGATAGAATTGGATTTTCATCCACCTTCACAAGTCTCTTATTGTCCTCTCTGTCATTTAAATCGGTGGACCTGTTAATCATGGTCAAATTTTTTTGACTTTGGGTGACAAGTTTATCTAGGAAATCTATTTCGATCGGAGCAGAATCGTGCTTTCGTATAGGTGGAAGGGATTCTTCAAAAAGATTGCCTCTTGGAATTTTTTCTGAAGAGGCTATGTATGAATATGCTTCATTTATTTCCTTTACTGGTAATGCCTTTTCTGCCACTTTTTCAAGCTCAAAGGGGTCTACATCATCCTCTGAGACATAGAGCCAGTCCAGATTATGCTTACTTGATAAGTACACGATAGCACTAATAAATACTAAGAGAATCAACCCTGTTTGCCATACAGGCATGACGGCTACCGATACTAATCCAAAGATCCCGATCAACAAAGAGGCCATAACAATAAATATTTTTCCTTTTAATGTAAAACCCAACGGCAAAAAATAAAGTATCGGAAGAAGGATGAGCAATGATACTGCTGCAAATAGTAAACTCTGCATATCTCCACTCCTAATGGTAGAATCGGTAAAAAAACTCAACAATTATTAGGCTTATTTCGCCATAATTTGACGTTTATTATTATTGTATTATATGTAATATTGGTTTAAAAGAATTATTCTTTATAGAAGTGTCAGTATTTTAGAATAATATAAATCATTTCCCATAAAACAATATGTTTTCCTTTATAAACTCGTTAATAGTTTGCATCTGTTATTAATTCCCAACGTGGCTCATAAATGATTTTCGTGGCAAAGATCCCACTATAGTTATTATGGTCTATGATATCTTGACAATTGATATTTACGACCTCCTGCATTGCCATATTTGGTTTTGGACCATAAATGGTTAACGTGCCCTCCACACACATGAGTGACTGATTAGCTTCATTTCCTCCATCGCTTCCAGGTGGTTTTAAGGGAGAGATCATTTACATATGCGTCGCCTTTCACCCAAATATCAGTATTACTTACAAGTGTTGTTTCACCTTGCGAATAAAGGTCCATTTGATAAGTTAATGAAAAATTGGATGCAATTGAAAAACCTTCACTGTAATAAACCGTGTTATCAAAAGCCTCCTCATCGTCCAATCCTTGTTTTTGATAGGTTGGAGTTCCCGTTATGGGGTCGACACCAACTGGTACAAGCGGAAAGGAATTTTTCACAATAACCCGGCCTGTTATGCTCTTTTGTTCTTGATTAGAGTAGCCACTTATTGTAAAGGGAATAATTAAACGGTCTGTATTGTTTACTTTTTCTATTTTAACTGGCTCATTTCTTACGACACGATAGTTTGGGGTATTTCCTGTTTGCGATTGAAACCGTATATTTGATGGCAAATTATTTTCTAAAAGCACTTTGAGTTCTTCTAAAGTTTTTCCATTATTTGTGGTAACGATTTGATGGATTTCTTCCTGTAAATGGACGACACCCATTTCAGCAACGTTGGTCGCTTTTAGATTATTTCCTGTTTTCGAAACTTGTGTGGTCGTTGAGGCTGTTAAGGTGATTAAACTAAGTCCAAGAATTGAAAAAACAGCCACAACCAGTAACACTACAATTAAGCTTGAACCATTCTCGTTCCCCATTTTACTTACATTCCTCTCGATAAAGTCGTTCTTAGCGTGTAGCGATCATTCCCATTAATCAATGTAATCTTAACCATCACAGGCGAATTATTTTTGACCAGCACTTCTTGATTGGTTATATATGTTTTTCCGTCATATTGGATTTCAGCCGTGTACTGATATTTACCTGATATGACCTTCCCGTTTAGAACGATTTGACTGTCTGATACTTGGAGTAAATAAGGAGCATTTTCCGAATAGTTATTTACTGAAAGATATTCTTTTCGTAATACAGTTGCGACATAATTAACTTCTTGTTGCAGATTCACTTCTTTTTTGTATCAACGCTTTGTTTCATTCCAGTCATAAAAATGGACATCGTAATGAGGATTACCAAGGTTGCAATAGCTATTCCTGCTAGTAATTCAATGAGGGTAAAACCTTTATTATTCAATTGGATTCCCTCACTTTGTAGCCAAAAGTTTCATATAGTTTAACGCGTTCTCCATTTCTGTCTCCCATGATCACTACTTGGATAAAATCTAGTTTATCTAAATAATGCGTGAGGACTGAAGTATTTTCCTGTTTCATTGCGAGGTCGGCGTGCTTTATATTTACGGCTGGATAGTAGTTTCGATTATTGACGTTAATTGCTCCAGGTAAAATCAGATCCATAAAGGCTTTTAAAATTGGCTAACGTTAGATTAGTTTGGAAATCAGAATCACGTACCTTGATCAATATTTCCTGACTTAATTGAGCAGCCGAACCAATCGATTCATTTTCGTAAACATGATTCTTTGTTTGAATGAAATAACCGAAAAAAACAGTCAACACAATGGATAACAGTGTTATTGACAGAAGGATTTCAAGCAGGAGGTATCCTTTTTCATTTTTTATTGAAATCATCTCTACATCTCTCCTAGTTTTTAACACAAAAATTGCATCTCATTTCTTAATCATAGCAAATAAAATTTCAAAAAAACTTTACACATAAAATTATTCTAAAAATTACATATTTAACAGTCAAATTATGCTGATATATTAATTTTATATTGATTGGAATAACTTTTTAAGGTGAAATTTAGGAGGTATTGTTGGAGGAAAGGAGGAAATTAGAGGGGGAGCAAAATATTGCTCCCTTTATTTTGTTAAGAGTTTACTAAGCACCGGCTTCACTTCGGATAAAAAATAAAGTGATCCCGTAATGACAAGTAGGTCATTTTCAGTTTCGGTTTGGAGCTCCCGTTTGATTGCTTCGCTCCAATCTGGAAGTACAAACTTGTTAGCTGATTTACTCAATGATGCTAATGCCTCTGCTGTTGATGCTCTAGGAAAATCGAATTGAGTGAAAGTAATCGAATCCGCTACCTCATCCAATTTCGCAATCATTTTGTCTAGTTTTTTATCAGCTAGCGCCGTAAAAATGATATGAATGTTTTTATCCTGATAGCGCTCTCTTAATTCCGAGACTAAGGCATCAATGCCCTCTTGGTTGTGTGCCCCGTCAATAATCACTAGCGGTTGCTCCGAAATTAACTCGAACCTGCCCGGCCAATAGGTACGCGCAAGGCCATCATGAATATGTCTGCCCTCAATCATAAACGCATAGTATTGATTAAGAATTTGCGTAGCCATAACGGCTAATGCGGCATTTTCCGTTTGATGCTGACCGAGCATCGATATTCTCAGTTGCTGATAATTTTGGAATAGGGAGTTAAAGTCAAACTCCCAACCATATTGAAGCTGCTTTTGTTCCGAGATTTGAAATTGGCTCCCTAGCTGGTAAATAGGTGCCTTTAGCTCAGTTGCCTTTGTTTGAATTACTTGTCTGGCTTCCGTCTGTTTCACAGCAGTGAGAATTGCTGTTCCATTTTTGATAATCCCTGCTTTTTCAAAGGCAATTTCTTCATAGGTATCACCAAGAATTTGTGTGTGATCGAGGCCAATGCTCGTAATAATGGATAGCAGCGGATGAATCACATTCGTCGAATCGAATCGTCCACCAAGCCCCACCTCGAATAGTGCCACATCGACTGGATTACTTTTAGCAAAATAGTAAAGGGCCATTGCTGTAATCACTTCAAATTCGGTCGGGCCACCGAGCTCTGTAGCCTCTAATTCGTTAGCAAGTGGCAGGATTGTATTTGTCAGCTCGAGCATGTCCTCGTCTGAAATCGGCTTCCCATTTACGCTAATACGCTCGTTGAATTGCTCAAAGAAGGGCGAGGTAAACGTACCGACCTTGTATCCAGCTTCTTCTAATATGCAGCGTAGAAAGGTAACGGTTGAGCCTTTGCCATTCGTACCGCCAATATGAATCGTTTTTATTTTTCGTTCAGGATGGTTAAGGCGCTCCATCATCCATTCCATTCGCTTAAGACCTGGCTTAATCCCCAATCTAAGTCGTCCGTGGATCCAGTTTAGTGCTTCATCATATGTTAGAAACATTGAAGGTTCACCTCCGAATTACTAAAATATTGAGTTTTGTGTTGGGTGTGAATGTTAGAATTATTATAATTTACGGATAGGATGCCGGAATCTACGGATAGGACGGTAAAATTTACGGATACAGTTTCCAAATCTACGGATAGCAAGATAAAATCTACGGATAAAGTATCGAAATTTACGGATAGCACAACAAAACTCATGGATAGAGTATCGGAATCCACGGTTAGCACGGCAAAATCCAGGGATTGGTGTGCCGTAATCTAAGGAATTAGTGCCTCGCTCCGTGTTAATTTTGAGATTTTCTCTAAATTTAAACTCGTTTTTTAAAAAATCCAGCTGTTCTCTGCTATCTATTAGCCGATTCTCGACTCCTATTAGCTGATTTCCGGTTTCTATTAGCTAATTTTTGACTTCTATTAGACAATTTTCTATTTCTATTAGCCGATTTGTAAAATTAGACACAACCAACACTAACTCTGCAACAGTCTTTCCCATCTTTCTTTTTCAAAAAAGGAAACGAACCCGACAGACCAGGTTCGCCTCCTCAAAACTTCTTAAAGAGACTTCATTTCATTTAAGCGAATTTCTACTGCGGCACGTTTTTCAATGTAATCCGCTTCTTTCGCACGCTCTTCTTCAATAACCTTGGCTGGAGCCTTGGCCACGAAACCTTCGTTGCTCAATTTCTTCTGAACACGTTCAACCTCTTTGTTTAACTTATCGAGTTCTTTGCCCAAACGAGCGATTTCCTCTTCAATGTTAAGTAAGCCAGCTAACGGTAGGATGATTTCAGCACCAGTCACAACGGCAGTCATCGCCTTGTCCGGTGTTTCTAAGTCAACACCGATTACAAGCTCCTCTGGATTACAGAAGCGCTCGATGTAGCCGCGGTTTTTCTCAAGAACGGCTTCCACACTTGCATCCTTCGCTTTAAGCATGATGTTAATTTTCTTGCTAAGCGGTGTATTTACTTCTGCACGGCTATTACGCACTGAACGAATGATTTCAACAAGAAGCTTCATTTCATTAGAAGCCTGATCATCGACAAGCGCTGGGTCAACAACTGGCCAGCTTGACGTTGTGATTGACTCACCTGAAGTAGGGAGGTTCTGCCAAATTTCTTCGGTAATGAATGGCATGAATGGATGCAATAGACGCATCGTCTGATCCAATACATAAGCTAAAATCGAACGAGTTGTTTTCTTTGCCGCTTCATCGTCACCGTATAATGGCAGTTTCGCCATTTCAATATACCAATCACAAAAATCATCCCAAATGAAGTTATAAAGGGCACGGCCCACTTCCCCAAACTCATAGCGGTCTGACAAGCGTGTTACGTTTTCAATTGTTTCGTTCAAACGAGTTAAGATCCACTTATCGGCAACGGATTTTTCTCCGCTTAAATCGATCTCCTCATAAGTCATGCCGTTCATATTCATTAAGGCAAAACGAGATGCGTTCCAAATTTTATTAGCAAAGTTCCAGGTTGCTTCAACTTTCTCCGTGCTATAGCGTAAGTCTTGACCAGGTGAGCTTCCAGTTGACAGGAAGTAACGCAAGGAGTCGGCACCGTACTGATCGATAACCTCCATTGGGTCAACCCCGTTACCAAGTGATTTACTCATCTTACGACCTTGCGCATCACGAACTAGACCATGAATCAATACATCATTAAATGGACGTCCGCCTGTGAACTCAATCCCTTGGAAGATCATGCGCGATACCCAGAAGAAAATGATATCGTATCCTGTTACAAGTGCTGCGGTTGGATAGTAGCGCTTAAAGTCAGCAGCATCACCATCTGGCCAGCCTAATGTTGAAAATGGCCACAGTGCTGACGAGAACCATGTATCCAATACATCATTGTCTTGAACCCAGTTTTCACTGTCTGCTGGAGGCTCGTTTTCCACGTAAATTTCCCCTGTTTCTTTATGGTACCAGGCTGGAATTCGGTGACCCCACCATAGCTGACGCGAAATACACCAGTCACGGATATTTTCCATCCAGCGTAAATACGTCTTTTCAAATCGATCCGGTACGAAGTTAACCTTTTCCTCCTCTTGCTGAAGAGCAATCGCAGCATCCGCAAGTGGCTGCATTTTAACAAACCATTGTGTTGAAAGGTAAGGCTCAACAACCGCTCCACTACGCTCAGAGTGACCAACTGAATGAAGATGCTCTTCAATTTTGAATAGAACACCAGCTTCTTGTAGGTCCTTGACGATTTGCTTGCGGCACTCAAAACGATCCATGCCTTGGTACTTGCCAGCACGTGCATTCATCGTTCCGTCTTCATTCATCACTAACACGCGCTCAAGATTATGGCGATTTCCTACCTCAAAGTCATTAGGGTCATGTGCTGGGGTAATTTTAACCGCGCCAGATCCAAACTCGATATCAACATAATCATCGCCAACGATTGGAATTTCACGGCCAACAATTGGTAAAACAACGGTTTTGCCAATCATATCCTTGTAGCGAGGATCCTCTGGATGTACTGCTACTGCTGTATCTCCAAGCATTGTTTCCGGACGAGTAGTCGCCACTTCAATATATCCTGTTCCATCGGCAAACGGATATTTCATATGGTAAAACGCACCTTGTACGTCTTTGTAGATAACCTCAATATCAGAAAGTGCTGTTTTCGTAGAAGGATCCCAGTTGATGATGTATTCACCGCGGTAGATTAAGCCCTTCTTGTAAAGCTTCACGAATACCTCTTTAACAGCATCTGATAGGCCTTCATCAAGCGTAAAACGCTCACGGCTATAATCGAGCCCAAGACCTAGCTTCGCCCACTGCTGACGAATATGGCCGGCATACTCTTCCTTCCACTTCCATGTTTCTTCAACAAATTTCTCACGACCAAGGTCGTAACGGCTTTTTCCTTCTCCACGAAGCTTTTCCTCAACCTTCGCTTGGGTGGCAATACCGGCATGGTCCATTCCTGGCAGCCATAACACGTCATAGCCCTGCATCCGCTTCATTCTTGTTAGAATATCCTGAAGCGTCGTATCCCAGGCATGTCCAAGGTGTAGCTTTCCGGTTACGTTTGGCGGTGGAATAACAATCGTGTAAGGCTGTTTGTCCGCTTCACCCTTCGCCTCAAAGAATTTTCCTTTAAGCCACCAATCATAGCGACCTTGTTCGATTGCCTGCGGATCATATTTCGTCGGCATTGATAGTTCTTTTGTTTCCATTGCACTTTCCTCCAATTAAAAAAATATATCATTTTCGTTAAATGCGTTTCTTTATAAAACAAAAAACCCCATTCGTCATGAAAAGGACGAATGGAGTTTGCTTCGCGGTACCACCTTTTTTCCAATTAGCAAACAGGCTAACTGGCACTTAACACATTAACGGATTTCCCGTCTCCAGCTACTAATCGCATTACGCTCGTTCACAGGAGATGCTCAAGGGCGACCTTCCAATGATCTGTTTAGGAAGCTTTCAGCATTATGCTTCCCTCTCTAAAAACAGTTGTCCATCGTACTCTTCCCTATCTTTGCATACTATTTGATTTTCCCTGAAAAAAGTTGGCTTGTGTCATATTTCAGGATGAAATTGATTCATAAGCTATACTACCTAAAAAAGGTGTTTGTCGTCAATCATTCTCACCGATTTTTTTCTAGTATATACATTTTTGCACAATTGTTTCTTAGCTTGATAGCACTTTTCAAAATAACTGGGCATACACTAGAACAATAAAGATGTAAAAGAGGGGAAGAATGTTGAAGCGAAGATATAGCCCTTATACACTTCCGCCATGGCTAAGAACAATCCGCAATGTCTGTGCGCAATTTTCAATTCCCTTTTGTATTTTTCAAGGGATTCGCACGATTTTCTTGCCAACCACCTTTGATGTGTTATTTCTGACCGTCCTTATATTGTTTGCTATTGCTTTCCAATTAGAATTTTTATAAAAATGTTTCGTTGATACCACGGTAAAAAAGGAGCCCGCAGTTGACGCATGTCAATTCTGGGCTCCTTCTTGTTGCGCCTGGGCCTGTGCTTCAGCCTGGGCTTTCCTCTGCCGTTCAATTTCATTTAAGCGGCTGACTACATATTCCGTGTTTTTCAGCTGCCAATATTGCCGCTGAAGCTGCTGCGAGAACTTTCGCTCCTTCTTCCTTACTGCTGTGGGCTGTTTATAATATTTTTTTACAACTCGAAGAAATGCAGTCGGATGGGTGAAATAGCTTAGCATTAATTGCTTTTCCTCTTCCTTTAACGGGAAATATTTATAATAAATCAAGAGCCAATCAATACAATCCTCACTCCGCATCGGGAATCCTTTTAACGAGCGAAATAAGTAAGGAAGGATATCCTGATAGGGTGATCCCTGTCTTGCATTTTCGAAGTTCATAAAATAGCCATAGCCTTTGTTATCAAACAGAAAATGATCGGACGAAAACTTACCGTGAATCAGTACCGTTCGGATTTTTTCCTCTTCCTTCGTTTTTTCATACCAAGCCTCGAGCTGCTTCTTTGAAAAGCGCAATGCTTGATGGACGTCATGGTAATAGAGGCAAAATTGCAATTCAAACGGGGACATATAGATTTTTTTTTCACATTGCTCAAGAAACCCAACTAAAAACTCTTCATCCTTTTCAAGAAGCAGCAACGTATTTTCATAATGCTCCTTGCGATCTTCTTTCTTGATTGGATACTCTTTCGATGATAAGGTGTGCAGGCGAGCTAGCTCCCGAAACAATTTTTTATTTTTTTGCGAGGTATCCTCTTTTTCTTCATTCGGAAGCCAAGGCATTAAATAGTACAGTGCAGATTGATGGAGCACTGCATAACGGCCATCGAGCGTCGGATATATCGGGACTACACGATAATAGCCTTTTTGATACAATGTTTGGACGTGGCGGATAAATTCTGTCCCTTGTGCTGGTGGCACCACTTTTAACGCAAATACACCTTTATCAGCCGTAACCCGCTTTATTTTCCCTAAGTCCTCAACAAAATAAGGTCTCACTCCATATTGGGCTAAAATAACTGAAGCTTCATCAAGATTCATAAGTTTGGTCACTCTCTTTCAGATCAAAGGAGCTGTTGGTTATAAAAAAAGACCAGAGCAGGTCGAAAGGATACCTGCTCTGTTGCACAATCTATCGGCTGCCTGCCGTTTCTGGAATATAGAGCACTTGCCCCTCGTAAACATCTTGGTTTGCCTCTAAATGGTTTACCCTCAGAATTTGCTGAATTGGAAGTGCATAACGTTCCGAAATGCTATCGAGCGTGTCTCCTTGTTGGACAATACAAACTTTTAGTTTTGCTTGGAGCTCATTTTCGCTTTTTCTACCTAAAAACTCAGCGATTGACATGCTCTTTTTCTTCGTAAATTTCTTTAGTAATCCCGGCTTCTCATCAGAGGATGAAGAGGATGAGGAGGATTCCTGCTGGACACTTTCCACCTCAGCCACCTGACCGGCAACTTCTTGAACATCAACTTCAAAGCTTGGTGATGGTGGCACTTCCTCTTCTTGAATGCTTTGCCCTTCTGCCCTTTTTCCCGCAAAAGAAAAATCAGGTAGCTTTGGTATCGACGGGGCTGGTATAGCCGTAGGATTTCCCCATTTATACTCAGGAGTTTGCACTGGATCTCCTTGCTTCTTTGCCTCAGCAGAGAACGGCTGAGAATAATCGAATGGAGCAGATTCATCCTCTAACTCATCGACTATAGACTCAGTTGGATAGGACAATATAAAATTAGGAGAATAAGTATGACTTTCCTCTCGATCTTCTTCTTGTTCAGATCGATACATAGGCTCTAATTCTAGGTCTTCCTCCTGTTCAGTCTCTTCCAAACTGACATTAGAAAACTCTTCGGCTTGTTCTTCAGCTTCCTCCACATCTCGCTCCAGCTCAAAGACAAATTCTGGTGTCTGTTCCTCCTCATCATTCGGAACATTTTGTTGCTCACCATAAAGTCCAGGAAATCGTTAGTTCAGCCACAAGCTTTAAGCAGCTCCGCTCTGGCACAACATAATCGAAGGAATCTACGGTTACATCGATATCGTAAACACTTTGTATTCGATTGTTTGGGATTGTGATATCAACCGGAAAGCGATGCAAAAATTCACAAATTCCTTCTTCTCTTTCCTCAACAGATTGCACAAATTTCGGTGCAGATATGATGTCCTCTTGCCCTGATGAATCCTCATCAATTCTCTTATATTCGCCTGTTAATTCAAGCGAGCCGCGAATGGCTACGTACTGATCATTTTCAATGATGGTGATGTTCGGATCTAAAGAGATCGAAACTAATTCTGCAACTTCCTGTCCTTTTTGAAACCAAACTGACTCTTCTAATGAAAATCGTAAAAACGATTGATGTTCTTGAGACAAAGCGACTCCTCCCTTCTTTTCCCACTCCATGTAATCACCATGTCATTAACACTCTATGAAAAAGAAGATTTTTTTATGATAAAAAGAGCGCGAAATTAGCGGCTGAAAGGAGGTCGGCTAATAAATCTTAGGTTTTGGCGTATAAATTCTCATTTAGGCGAATAAATCTTGATTTTGGCAAATAAATCCTAATTTTGGCGAATAACATTGCAATGTAAGCGAATAAAATCGGAAGAGAAATCACAAAACTCCTCCCTATTAAAAAAATAACAGCCTAGAACCTCTAATCCGAGGTCCTAGGCTGTTTTATTTTTTAGATTAACCGCGAAGTTTTGAAAATGCCACTTCAGCAGCTGCAATTGTTTTTTGGATGTCCTCATCCGAGTGGGCAGTCGATAGGAAAATTCCTTCGAATTGTGAAGGTGGTAAGAATACACCTTCGTTCGCCATTTCACGGAAATAGTTTGCAAAAAATTCCAGATCAGACGTTTTAGCCGTTTCATAATTAATGATATCTTCATTTGTAAAGAAGAAACCAATCATCGAACCGGCACGGTTGCATGTAAGTGGTACATCGTACTTTGCAGCAGCCGCTTTAAAGCCTGCTTCCAGCATATCTCCTTTACGAATGAACTCTTCATAATGAGCAGGAGTGAGCTGACTTAATGTTTCAAGTCCAGCTGTCATCGCAAGTGGGTTACCAGATAACGTACCGGCTTGGTAAATTGGACCGCTTGGTGCGATTTGCTCCATGATTTCTGCTTTACCGCCGTATGCACCAACAGGAAGTCCACCACCGATTACTTTTCCTAAGCAAGTTAAATCAGGAGTAATCCCAAAATAACCTTGCGCACAATTATAGCCGACACGGAAGCCAGTCATAACCTCATCAAAGATCAATAGTGCACCGTACTGAGTCGTAATTTCACGTAAACCTTCTAAGAACCCTGGTTGTGGCGGTACAACGCCCATGTTGCCAGCAACTGGCTCAACGATGATACAAGCGATATCCTCGCCAAACTGTTCGAAAGCATAACGTACGCTCTCTAAATCATTATAAGCGACCGTAATCGTGTTTTTCGCAACGCTTTCCGGTACTCCAGGACTATCAGGCAAACCAAGTGTCGCCACACCAGATCCAGCTTTGATTAGAAGAGAATCTCCATGGCCATGATAGCAGCCTTCGAATTTTAAGATTTTATTTCGGCCAGTATAGCCGCGAGCTAAACGCAACGCACTCATTGTCGCTTCTGTACCAGAAGAAACCATGCGAACCACTTCAATTGAAGGGACACGTTCACGAACAAGCTTTGCGACTTCAGTTTCGATTAAAGATGGCGCACCAAAGCTTGTGCCAAGCTCTGCTACCTTTTTAATAGCTTCCACAACACGATCATTCGTATGACCTAAAATAAGTGGACCCCATGATAAAACGTAATCAATATATTCATTGCCATCAATATCGTAAATTTTAGAACCTTTTCCACTTGCCATGAAAATTGGATCCATGTTTACAGATTTGAAGGCACGTACAGGTGAATTCACTCCACCAGGCATTAAAGTTTTGGCTTCATTAAAAGCTGCGATAGATTTTTCGTAAGAGCGCATCGTAATCTCCTTATGATGTTTATCGTTTATCAACTATTTTTATAGAAGTAAAGAAAGTATAAAATTTTGATGGGTGTCTAGCTCCAGGCGCCATCGGCTCGAGGTCACAAGCCAATCCGGCCAAAAGGTCAAAGAACAACCTTTCGGCAGGCTCGTCTTGTGCTTGTCGCCGATAGGCGGGCGCCTTGCGCTTTTCCTATAGGTTCTGTTAAAAAACAAATTCTATTACTGTTCCGATAACCATTTTGCCGCATCTTTGGCGAAGTAGGTAATGATTAAATCTCCGCCGGCACGCTTCATGCCAGTGAGCATTTCTAAAACTGTATTTTTCTCATCAACCCAACCGTTTTGTGCTGCCGCTTTAATCATGGAATACTCGCCGCTCACATTGTAAATCACCACTGGCAGGTTGAAATTATTTTTCACATCGCGAACAATATCCAGATATGGTAAACCAGGCTTAACAATTAAGAAATCAGCGCCTTCCATCACATCAGACTCTGCTTCACGAAGGGCTTCTAGGCGATTCAGCCGGATCCATTTGATAAGCTTTACGATCGCCAAATTGCGGCGTGCTTTCAGCTGCTTCACGGAACGGACCGTAAAATGCAGAAGCATATTTCACAGCATAGGACATGATTGGAATATGCTCAAAGCCAGCTTTATCTAAGCCTTGGCGAATTGCTACGACGAATCCATCCATCATATTCGATGGGGCAATGATATCCGCACCAGCCTTCGCCTGACTAACGGCTGTTTGAACAAGTAAATCTAGGGAAGGATCATTTAACACAGTCCCATTTTCAATCACACCACAATGGCCATGGCTTGTGTATTCACAAAGGCACGTATCCGCGACAACTAATACTTCTGGGTAATGTTCCTTAATAAAACGAGTTCCTTCTTGGACAATACCGTGGTCATGGAATGCACCAGTTCCGCATTCATCCTTCTCTGCAGGAATCCCGAATAATAAAACAGATTTAATTCCTAATGCTACGACTTCATCCATTTCAGCAGCAAGATTATCAAGTGAAAGCTGATAAATCCCTGGCATAGATGAAATTTCATTCTTAATGTTGCTACCTTCAATCACAAAAATCGGATAAATAAAATCATTCACGCTTAAGTGGTTTTCACGAACTAATGCACGCATATTAGCACTTGAACGCAAACGGCGATGGCGTGTAAATTGTAACTCTTTCATCGTAAAATAACCCCCTGATTATGTAGTACGTTGATTTAATAGATCTATTAAGGCAAGAAGCATGTCCTTAATAGTATAATTGGCTGGCGAAACGTGCACCGTTAAGCCAAGCTCTTGTGCCTTTAATGTTGAGACAGGCCCTATACAGGCAACCAAACAGGAATGGAGCTTGTCTTCAAGATTTGATTCTGTCACAATTTCCATAAAATGATCAATGGTTGATGGACTTGTAAAAGCTAATACATTTAGCTCGTTTTTTTTGAGCATTTCGACTAGTTTACTTTTGCTGTCTTCGGGAGCATAGGTTTCGTATATAATGGACTCCGTTACGATTGCCCCTGCCTCACTTAATGTTGTCGCAATGATATCACGTGCTAAATTTCCTTTTGGAATAAGCACCTTCATTCCAGGGTGAACAAGGGGCATAAATTCTCGCAAGAATCCTTCAGCAACATATTCGCTTGGAGTAAACTCGACTGGAATTCCTCTGTCTTCTAATATCTGCTTTGTTCTTACACCGATAACGGCAACCTTAGGTAAAAGGGAGAACGCTTTGTCTCCTGCAATCTTGAAAAACGTCTCGATTGTGACATTGCTTGTGAAAATAATCCAATCATATGTAGAAAGTTTATTAATGATTTCCATTAACTCGTCATTTTTGGGTACAGGACGAAAAGCAATGAGTGGGATTTCAACAGGAACCCCACCGTATTGTCTCACCAAATCGGAAAAGGGCTTTGCTTGCCCTTTTCCTCTTGGTACTAATATCGTTTTCCCTTGTAATGGAGCGGAGTCACTCATTACTGATCAAGCTCCTGCTTCACTTGATCGATTAACGCCTTACCACCCTTTTCCGTTAAACGCTCAGCCACAATGACGCCAGCATCTTCAGGATTTTGACTTGTAAATTGTTCTTTATAGATTATTTTTCCATCAGGAGAAGCCACTAACCCGGTTAACACGACTTCATCCTGCTCATTAATATAAGCATATCCGGCAATTGGAACCTGACAGCCACCCTCCATTTTTTGAAGGAATGAACGCTCTGCACGCACCGCACGTTCCGTATTTTTACATGTGAATTTATCAAATAAAGCTAATAGTTCTTCGTCTTCACCACGGCACTCAATTGAAAGTGCACCTTGCCCAACGGCAGGGACACACAAATCAGCATCAATAAACTCCGTGATCACTTCGTTTGCCCAGCCTAACCGCTTAAGTCCAGCTGCTGCTAAAATAATCGCATCGTATTCACCTGATTTTAGCTTTTCAACACGAGTATCGATATTTCCACGTATCCATTTAATTTCAAGGTCTGGTCGTTTTGCTAACAGCTGAGCACTCCGGCGCAAACTGCTTGTCCCAATCACAGCACCTTGCTTTAATTGATTAAATGGAACGTTATCCTTTGAAATAAGTACATCACGATGATCCTCACGGAAAGGAATACATCCAATTACCAATCCTTCAGGTAGGACTGCTGGCATATCTTTCATACTGTGGACTGCCATATCGATCTCTTTATCCATCATGGCTTGCTCGATTTCTTTAACAAAAAGGCCCTTACCGCCAACCTTTGATAGTGTCACATCCAAAATGCGGTCGCCTTTTGTTACGATTTCTTTCACTTCGAAATCAAAAGAAGCATCCAATTTTTTTAATTGATCGATCACCCAGTTCGTTTGTGTTAACGCTAGCTTGCTACGTCTTGAACCTACAATAATTTTTCTCATGACAGCCTCCTTGAATTATACATACCAAACATGAAATGTTGATAGTTTTCCTAATAAGAAGAAATTTAGTAAAACGATGATAAATGATGCGATATTCCAAAGTGCCAGCGATCGGCCAAAAAGCTCCTTTCGCAGGCGCAAATAAATATAAATACTGTATGTGCAAAGCATGACGAAAGAGCTGATGACTTTCGGATCATACCAGTCCATGTTAGGTAATTTGATAAACGCCCATTGCAAGCCCAGGACGAGGCTAATAAACAGAATCGGAACCCCAATCACATTTAAAACATAGGATAATCGCTCAAGCTTCGATAGATCAGCAATCCTAGCCAGTCTTTTCCCCCACTTTTTTTGTTTCAATAAATTATATTGAATCAAGTACAATAGGGAAAATACAGCCGATAGAGCAAAGGCTCCATAAGAAAGAATCGCCATTGTAATATGAATGAGCAGCAATTCTGAAACGAGCTGCTTGGCAATAACAACTGAATTATATTGAACAGGCGCAAAGGTATGAATCGCCATGATCACAAAGCCGAGGATATTTGTAAAAAAGACGATAAAATCCATTCTTAATAACTTATTGATCCCGACCGAAAGCGATACCAATACCCACGAATAAAAATACAATCCTTCAAACACCGTCAAGACTGGAAACCGTCCCGTCTTTGCCATATATAGACAAAAAAAGGTTGTTTGCAGCACCCATACAAATGCAAGTAACCAGAAGGCCACTTGATTAGCCTTCCGGTTACTGTGAAGAAAATCAATAAAATATAAGAGCACACTTAAGGCATACACTATAACCGTTAGCTCGTGCAGCCGCGTCATATAAAAATCAAACATAGACAGAACCTCACTTATACTTGGAAGGAAGCCTGTGGAACGCGAACCTTATCTTGTTTCGTTTCGGCTGCTTTTAGCATGCGTTGTTTCTCAACCAGCTCCTCGATATTAAATATTTTAGCAAATAATTCGAGTTGTTGCGCAGCATTTGACTCTCCCGCAAGCTCTTTTGCTTGAAGAATTGGGTCCTTTAACATTTGATTAATGATACTTTTCGTATGCTTATTAATTACTTTGATATCACGTTCAGAAAGATGAGAAAGCTTTCTTTCCATACTGTCCATCGTTTCTGATTGAATCAAAAGGGCTTTTTCTCGCAATGCTGAAATTACTGGGACAACCCCTAGCAGGTTGAGCCATTGTTTAAAATCAACGATTTCTTTTTCAATCATCAGCATGATTATCTCAGCGGCCTTTTTGCGTTCTTGAAGATTTGCTTCAACAATTCCTTCTAAATCATCAATATCATACAAGAACATGCCTTCAAGCTCTGCAACTTGTGGATCGATGTCACGCGGAACCGCAATGTCCACCATAAATAATGGTTTGCCTTTTCGCATTTTTGTGATGTTTTGCATCATTTCTCTTGTAATAACAAATTCAGTTGCACCCGTTGAACTAATTAAAATATCTGCTTCAACTAAAGAACATTGAAGTTCTTGCAGTGTTTTGGCTTCACCAGCAAACCGACTGGCTAAGTCAAGGGCTTTCTCAAATGTCCGGTTTATGACCGTTACCTTGCTTGCCCCATTACCATGCAGGTTTTGAATGGCAAGCTCACCCATTTTGCCGGCACCAAAAACTAATACATGCTTTTCATCTAGCGTACCAAAAATCTTCTTGGCTAATTCCACTGCCGCATAGCTGATTGAGACAGCGTTTGCACCAATGTCCGTTTCTGAATGCCCGCGTTTTGCAACAGTAATTGCTTGTTTGAAAAGCTGATTGAATACGGTTCCAGATGTTTCTTCCTTTTGAGCCAATAAGAAGCTTGAGCGCACTTGTCCTAAAATTTGTGTTTCGCCTAAAACCATTGAATTAAGACCACAGGTTACTTTGAACAAATGCTCAATTGCACCATCCTGCTCATAAATAAACAAATATGGAGAAAACTCCTCCTGGTCTAATTGAAACCATTCGGACAGAAATTCTTTAATATAATATCGGCCGGTATGAAGCTGATCAACGACCGCATATATTTCCGTACGGTTACAGGTAGAAATTATTATATTCTCTAGGATGCTTTTTTTCGATCTCAATGTCTGCATAGCATTCCCGATGTTTGCCTCATTAAATGTCAAACGCTCACGGATCTCAACAGGGGCAGTTTTATAATTAAGACCGACGACTATAATATGCATTTTCTAATTGACACCCCCAAATAGTACTTGCATATTCACCTAACTCATTATATCATGTGTGTTTTTTTTATCTGTTTTAGAAATGTGAACATATACCGAAATCAAGCGATAAAAATAAGTCAAAATACCTATAAACGATTTGTTTCCCTAAATTATATACCTCTTCACGTTACAAAATTTCTAAAACAAGAATTAATCTATTTTTAAAAATATTACAATAAATTGTAAATTCCTTATTGACCATTCATGGTCATGCAAGGTAACTTATTCATAGTAACGTTTGTATATAAATCGACATATTCCTTCTTTTGTACAGTACCAAATAATTGGATTTATTTCAAGCGAACTTTCTGGAAGTGGTGAATGAATTGAAAAACCAACGATATTTTCTTGGGATTCTATTAATCGGCTTTGGGGGATATTTTCTCCTACAGCACACAAATATTGACTTTCTTCAAAAATTCGCTGGCTGGCCAACGCTATTGATGATAGTCGGTACAGCGATGTTATGGCAAGGATATGCTGGCGGCGAGCATGATATGATCTTTCCAGGTGTGATTCTTTTCGGTTTTGGCCTTCATTTTCATGTTGTGACCCATCTACATATTTGGCCGGATCATATTGGCGTTTTCATCCTAATTGTAGCCCTTGCCTTTATTCTAAAATATCAAATGACCGGGATTGGTCTTGCACAAGGCCTATTATTTTTAGGAATTTCCGCAGTCCTTTTATTCCAAGACCAACTAATCGACTGGGTTGGAACGATTGAGTCAAATGGCGCTTTAATTTTAAAATATTGGCCTGTCTTACTAATTGCAGTTGGCTTATTCTTTTTTATGATTCAAAAAAATAAAGCGGGCAGGATTCATCGAATCCATACCCGCTTTTTTATTGGAGCTTTTGTGGGCTCCTCTTATTATTACATGTAGTTTTCTAGAATTGCCCAGGCTTTGTCTTTCCCTTCGCCTGTTTCGGAAGAAAACATCACCAATTGGTCTTCCTCATGCAATTGCAATGTTTCTTTAGTAATTTTTACATGCTTTTGCCATTTTGACTTTGGAATTTTGTCCGCCTTAGTCGCAACGATAATGCACGTGATATTGTAATGCTTTAAAAAGTCGTACATTAAGCAATCATCAGCAGTTGGTGGGTGGCGCAAATCGACTAGTAGGACCACCGCTTTTAATTGCTCGCGACTCGTAATGTACGTTTCAATCATTTTTCCCCATGCTTCTCGCTCTTTTTTTGATACTTTAGCATATCCATAGCCAGGTACATCAACAAAGTGAAATGCCTCATTGATTAAATAAAAATTTAAGGTTTGCGTTTTCCCGGCTTTGACGATGTTCTGGCTAAGCTTTTGCGGCCTAGCATTTTATTAATAAACGAAGATTTTCCAACATTGGATCGTCCCGCTAATGCAAATTCCGGCATATCAACATCTGGATATTGTGCCGGCTTGACCGCACTTATTACTATTTCTGCACTATTTACTTTCATTTCCTTCTCCAATCAATGCATGCTTCAATACTTGATCAATGCTTGATACAAGCACAAATTCAAGCTCGTCTCGAACACTTTCCGGAATATCATCAATATCCTTTTCGTTATCCTTTGGCAGGATAATTTTCGTTAATCCGGCACGATGAGCACTTAATGTTTTTTCTTTTAACCCACCGATCGGTAAAACTCGACCTCTTAAGGTTATTTCTCCAGTCATCCCAACTTCACGTCTAATCGGCTTACCGGTTAGCGCAGACACAAGCGCTGTTGCAATGGTGATCCCTGCTGATGGTCCATCCTTTGGAACGGCACCCTCCGGAACATGGATGTGAATATCATACTTTTCATGAAAATCGACATCAATTCCTAGTTCATTAGCCTTAGAGCGGATATAGCTAAATGCGGCTTGTGCTGATTCCTTCATCACATCGCCAAGCTTCCCTGTTAAGACAAGCTTGCCTTTACCAGGTGATAAGGATACCTCAATTTGGAGAGTATCGCCACCGACGGTTGTATAGGCTAAACCAGTTGCTACCCCTACTTGATCCTCAAGCTCTGCTTGACCGTAACGGAATACTGGTTTTCCTAGGAATTCCTCAATCGTTTTATCTGTGACAACAACCTTCTTCTTATCCCCAGCTACAATGATTCTCGCTGTTTTACGGCAAATCGTTGCTAACTGTCGTTCAAGACTTCGAACTCCAGCTTCTCTTGTATAGAAACGAATCACTTTTAAGATCGCATCATCTCGGACTTGAAGGTTACTCTTTGACAAACCATGATCCTTAATTTGCTTTTGTAGTAAATGATCCTTCGCAATATGCAGCTTTTCAAGCTCAGTATAGCCTGCAATCGTGATTATTTCCATCCTGTCGCGCAGTGGGCCTGGAATGGTTGCTAAGTTATTTGCCGTTGCAATAAACATGACTTTCGAAAGATCATAGGATTCTTCGATATAATGATCACTGAAATTGTGATTTTGCTCAGGATCGAGCACCTCAAGCATCGCAGCAGATGGATCACCACGGAAATCACTGGACATCTTATCAATCTCATCTAACAGGAATACTGGATTAATCGTTCCAGCTTTTTTCATACCCTGAATGATACGACCTGGCATCGCTCCCACATACGTCCGTCGATGTCCACGAATTTCGGATTCATCCCGAACCCCACCTAAAGAGATTCGAACGAAATGCCGGTTCATCGAGGTGGCGATCGAACGAGCCAAGCTTGTTTTCCCTACTCCAGGAGGACCTGCCAAACATAGTATCGGACCTTTAAGTGAATTCGTCAGCTTTTGGACTGCTAAATACTCAAGTACGCGTTCCTTGACTTTTTCTAATCCATAATGGTCTTTATGAAGGATCTTTTCAGCCTTATGGATATCTAGATCGTCTTCAGTCGCATTTGTCCACGGCAATGAGATCAACCATTCAATATAATTACGGATAACTGCACTTTCGGCTGAGCTCGTTGGTACCTTTTCATATCGGTCCAATTCTTTTAAAGCCGCTTCCTTGACAGCCTCCGTCATCCCAGCAGCCTCAATTTTCTCTGTTAGCTCAACGATTTCGCCTGTTTTTCCTTCTTTATCGCCTAATTCCTTCTGAATTGCCTTCATTTGCTCGCGTAGGTAGTATTCCTTCTGTGTTCTTTCCATCGAGCGTTTAACACGCTGGCCAATTTTCTTTTCAAGATTTAATACTTCACGTTCATTGTGAATAATATCAATGACGCGATTCATTCTTTCTTTTATATCGACCGTTTCCAGGATTTCTTGCTTATCCTTTAGCTTGAGCGGAAGATGAGAAGCAATGATATCAGCCATTCTACCAGGCTCATCGATATCAGCAACCGATGTATACGTTTCTGCAGATATTTTTTTTGACAGTTTTATGTATTGTTCAAAGTGCTCGAGCATCGTCCTCATTAACGCTTGATCTTCTACATCCTTTGTCGGGATATCCTCGTACGTTTTTAGACTTGCCACATAGTGACTTTCTTCATCGTGCAAAAGAACTATTTCCGCTCGTTTCAAACCCTCTACCAGCACACGAATCGTGCCATTTGGAAGCTTCAGCATTTGCTTCACCCGTGTCAATGTCCCAATATGATAAAGGTCTTCTTCGGATGGCTCATCAATTGATACGTCTTTTTGTGTTGTTAAAAAGATCAAATGGTCTTCTACCATCGCTTTTTCAAGGGCTTGCACCGATTTTTCCCGACCGACATCTAAATGTAGGACCATGGATGGATAGACCAGTAATCCCCGAAGCGGTAGGAGGGGAACGATGATCTCTTCAGTTTTCGTCATACAATAACACCTCCAAATGCAATATCTTTATCTACTCTTTCATCATAATTCAGATAAAGTCTTTGTACAATCTTAACGTATTAAAAGATAGTAATCAAAGAAAAACTCCGGCCTGACACACAGGTGGTGGCAAACCGAAGGCAAAAATTTCCTATACGCTTTCTTTTTTCGATAAATCGATTGCTGCGGTGATAATTTGGTCACGAGTGCTCTGACTTTCCTTAACGAATGTGTGATCAAATACTTCGTGTAAATGGGAAACCGGAATAATCTCGATTCCTTTTATTTCATGGAGGAGTGACTGCATATTTTCCTGCGGGATAATCACAGCCTTTGCTCCTGCCTTTTTCGCTGCTTTTACCTTTGGATACACTCCACCAATCGGCTTCACATTTCCATGAATGCTTATTTCACCTGTCATGGCCACCGTATGATCAATGGGGATTTTATAAATCGCCGAATAGATTCCGGTTGCCATCGCAATTCCGGCTGACGGTCCATCAACTGGAACTCCACCAGGGAAATTAACATGAATATCGTATTCATCGGCTGGAACACCAATCGACCGAAGAACGGTAATCACGTTTTCGATTGAACCTTTTGCCATACTTTTACGACGAATTGACTTACTTTGATTGCCAATGCTTTCCTCTTCGACGATACCGGTAATATTAATTGAACCCTTGTCCCTTGCCGGCATGACCGTAACCTCAATTTCTAATAAAGAGCCAGAATTCGGTCCATGAACGGCTAATCCATTTACTAATCCAATTACAGGACTTGGATTGATTTTCTTCTCTATTCTTGGGGTTAGCTGACTAGATTGGATGATCCATTCTAAGTCTTCATCTTTTATAAAATTTCGTTCCTCTTGGATGGCAATGCCAGCAGCAATTTGGATCATATTGACTGCCTCACGACCATTCCTTGCATATGTAGATAAAATATCAAGACCTTTTTCACTTACTAGTAGACTCACTTTATCGGCTGCTTTTTTCGCTACCGTTGAAATTTCTTCTTGTGTTAGCTCACGGAAAAACACTTCCATACAACGTGAGCGAATCGCAGGGGGGATTTCATTTGGTGTTCTCGTTGTTGCACCAATTAATCTGAAATCAGCTGGTAGTCCATTTTTAAAAATATCATGGATATGGCTTGGAATTTGCGGATTTTCTTCATGATAATAGGCACTTTCTAAATACACCTTTCGATCCTCTAACACCTTTAACAGTTTATTCATCTGGATAGGATGTAGCTCTCCGATTTCATCGATGAAGAGTACTCCTCCATGCGCATTGGTTACAGCCCCTTGCTTTGGCTGCGGTATTCCTGCCTGTCCCATCGCACCTGCTCCTTGATAAATCGGATCGTGGACGGAGCCAATTAGTGGATCGGCAATCCCTCTCTCATCAAATCGTGCAGTCGTAGCATCTAATTCAATAAATACTGCCGATTTATTAAAAGGCGATTTTTCATTCTTTTTGGCTTCCTCAAGTACTAATCTCGCTGCTGCAGTCTTCCCGATTCCTGGAGGACCATAAATAATTACATGCTGCGGGTTTGGGCCGCAAAGAGCAGCCTTTAAGGATTTGATCCCATCTTCTTGTCCGACGATATCATCAAAACTAGTTGGGCGAACCTTCTCAGATAGTGGTTCAGTTAAGGAGATTGACCGCATCTTGCGGAGTTGCTCCATTTCCTTGCGTGACTCTCTGTCGATGGATACTTTTTGGCTCCGCTGATTCTTTAATAAGTTCCAAAAATAAATACCGATAACTACTCCGAAAAAAAGCTGTATAAATAAGGCAATCCCCGTCCAATTCATCGTCGTATTCCCTCCTGGAGTTAATAGTAGCTTATAATAATAGCTAGTATTTCCGAGCATAGAAAGGAATAAACAAGAATTTTTTTGAAAAAAATGGCTCCCGTTTGTGATTGGAATAGTAACCAGAAGTGTTGTGACTGTTAGTGACTCTTGGCTGCTTAACGTTACCTCTCAATCTCTTATTGCGACTACAAGGGCACGATAACTTGGCTATCGTTACCTTCCTCCCCCTTTTTTCAGCTTCATGGGCACGATAACTCGGCTATCGTTACCTTCCTCTCTCTTTTTTCGGCTTCACGGGCACGATAAATCGGCTATCGTTACCTTTCTCTCTCTTTTTTCGGCTTCATGGGCACGATAAATCGGCTATCGTTACCTTCCTCCCTCTTTTTTCAGCTTCATGGGCACGATAACCCGGCTATCGTTACCTTCCTCCCTCTTTTTTCGGCTTCACGGGCACGATAACTTGGCTATCGTTACCTTCCTCCCTCTTTTTCCGGCTTCACGGGCACGATAAATCGGCTATCGTTACCTTCCTCCCTCTTTTTTCAGCTTCATGGGCACGATAACTCGGCTATCGTTCCCTTCCTCCCTCTTTTTTCGGCTTCACGGGCACGATAACTCGGCTATCGTTACCTTCCTCTCTCTTTTTTCGGCTTCACGGGCACGATAAATCGGCTATCGTTACCTTCCTCTCTCTTTTTTCGGCTTCAAAACTACATTAAAAACAAAAATCCAACCGAGCTATTAACTCGGTTGGATTTTTACATATTATGCAGATGTTTTACGTTGTTCTTCTACTACAGTCCCATCTTCAAGGACTAATTTTGGTATGCTATTTTCAATCACAGTATCACTAGTAATGATACATTTCGTGATATCATCACGTGAAGGAAGATCAAACATTACATCTAACATGATTCCTTCAATGATGGAGCGCAAGCCGCGAGCACCTGGTTTTACGTTCAATTGCTTTTTTCGCAATTTCCTTTAATGCATCTTGCTCGAACTCTAATTCAACATCATCAAGCTCCAGCATTTTTTGGAATTGCTTAACAAGCGCGTTTTTCGGCTTCGTTAAAATTTCGATTAATGCGTCTTCATCTAACTGCTCAAGACTAGCAATAACCGGAAGACGACCGATAAATTCTGGAATTAACCCAAAACGTAAAAGGTCTTCTGGAAGAACTTTTGATAACAAATCTTTTTGGGCAATTTCTACTGTTTTTGAATCAGAACCAAATCCAATTACCTTTTGGCCGAGACGGCGTTTAATAATTGGTTCGATGCCATCAAAAGCACCACCACAAATAAATAAAATATTCGTTGTATCAATTTGAATAAATTCTTGGTGTGGATGCTTTCTTCCACCTTGAGGCGGAACACTTGCAACAGTACCTTCTAAAATTTTAAGTAACGCCTGCTGAACACCTTCACCAGATACATCACGAGTAATAGAAGGATTTTCAGATTTACGGGCAATTTTATCGATTTCATCAATATAGATGATTCCTTTTTCTGCCTTTTCAACATCGTAATCTGCTGCTTGAATCAATTTAAGAAGGATATTTTCGACATCCTCACCAACATAACCTGCTTCAGTTAAGGAAGTGGCATCAGCAATCGCAAACGGTACATTTAGAATACGAGCTAATGTTTGAGCCAATAAGGTCTTCCCGCTACCTGTAGGTCCAATCATACAAATATTACTTTTTGACAATTCAACATCATCAATCTTACTATTCGAATTAATCCGTTTATAGTGGTTATACACAGCTACGGAAAGTGACTTCTTGGCCTGATCCTGTCCGATAACATATTCGTCAAGAATATCGCGAATTTCTTTCGGTTTTGGAACGTCTTTGAATTCTACTTCTTCTTCTGTTCCTAATTCCTCTTCAACAATTTCAGTACATAACTCAATACATTCATCACATATATATACACCTGGTCCAGCAACCAATTTGCGGACTTGATCCTGCGTCTTACCGCAGAATGAACACTTTAATTGTCC